>JASJGU010000413.1:0-3802 GCA_033791385.1 Desulfuromusa sp. | reverse complement strand
TTGAATTGCTGACTTCGCTGCGGCAGGCACTCAGTGGCAGCTTTTCGGTCAAGTGCCGGGCTGGTTTCGATGATCCGCAGCAGATTTTCCAACTGTTGCCGCTTTATGAAGAGTGTCGTCTCGATTACCTAATTCTGCATCCCCGCACAGTCGAGCAGAAATACGCCGGGCAGGCCGATCATCAATTGACGACCGAAGTGGTGCAGCGCACCGGTCTGCCGGTAATTGCCAATGGTGATATTAATGATGCTGAAATGGGGCAACGGCTGTTGCAAGAGACCGGAGCCGCCGGTTTAATGCTCGGTCGCGGAGCTTTGGCCGATCCGTTTCTGTTCCGTCGAATTCGTGGCGAGTTGCCGTTGCAAGTCGATGAAGCTCAGCGCCGCCGAGAAGTCGCCGAATATATCGGCGCCCTGCTGCCACTTTATCTACAACGATTCTGCGGTGAGCGACAAGCCTTGATGAAGTTGAAAGACCTGCTGAACTTTATTCCAGATGAGGCCCTGCAGCGGGAATTGGGTAAATTGAAGCGGGCAACAAGTGCCGATCGGGTTGCGCAATTACTGGATAAACTGGTGTCAGAAACTAATTAACTTTTTTGCCTTTGCTGTCGGACCTACTCCCTATGATGGTGCTGATTCCTTTAATGGAACCCATTATCCTGGCTTTGAGGGTGTTGCAATAGGCGCCGCCGATGATTCGGGCTCTGGCTCTGGCCTTGCCCCAGTTCGAGCCTTCTACGGTTCTTCTCTTAGGTAGCGGTTTAGCTGGCCTTGCTTGGTACGGACGGAAAAGGAAAAAAGCGTAGTTCTCTGCCTCAGGGATGCTTTAAAGCGGGGTCAGTAATGGCCCCGCTTTTTTAGTGTCCTATGTCTTGATATTCAAGCCATATTCAAGACATGCTCAGTCTGTCCAACCTTCTGACCTGTAATCATATGTGGAGAAACTTTCGAACGTTTACAATTGATTGGCGGGTTTGGACTAAAAAGACCCACGATCAATGTCCGACAAGTCTAGATATCTTGGAGGAGAAAGTGATGGCCACCTGGTAACGGGTGGCCATTTCTTGTTTTTCGTGTAAACTTTTAAAGGATTACATTGTTTTTGTTTACAAGAGTCTATTGTTTGACGGAGTGTTTGCAATGCCATTGAGAATCGATGTTGAGTTGAAAGATGGAGCGGTCTGCCTAATGGCAAAAAAAGCCTTTCATGTATTTCTATCACTAGACAAAGTCGCCAAATTCAAGCGGTCGAATGGTTGGATTGTTGTTGGTGAGGGGCTGCAGAGAGACTTGGAAAAAGACAGTGATAATACTTTCTTTGCTGACCGCAGGGGATTCTTTTAAAGCTCGTGTACAGCAGGAAGACCTCAAACATTCATAACCACATAGAGCAGGAAGCCATTTTATTATAAGCCACCATCCGTAAGACAAAAATGGCCCAACCAGATTCCAAATGGTTGGGCCGTCTCACATTTTGAGTTGACACAGGGGGGGGGCTTCTTCATCTAAGGACTTTAAGCACACCCTTCAGCAAAAAAATCGTTTCAAATATTGTTACATTTGAAATTCCGCCTCCTGTCCATTTAAGCGTTTTGCACCTTCCATAACTCCAAAATTTGCACATTGAATGACCGCCCTGTATGACGATACCGATGACAAGGCAACAAAATATGACTGACGCCGCCGAAAACTTTTAATACAGGGCATCCGTCAAGATGCCCCGTAAAAAATCACTTTATTACTTTCCCATTGGCAATGCTGTTAAATTTGCCCATTCCAGCCAGGCACCATCATAAATTCTTACGTCGCTATAGCCTGCCAGATACTTCATGGCAACGTAAGCATGGGCGGAACGATCAGAACTATGGCAGTAAACATAAACGGTTTTGTCCGTTGTGATCCCTGCACTGGAGAAAGCGTCTCTGATTTCCGCAGCACTCTTATAGGTTTGTTCTTTGTTCAGGTTGATAGCTGACTGACCCGTTACATTGATGGCACGTGGAATGTGACCAGAACGGATGGTGCGCTCTTTTTCACCGATAAATTCTTTGTTTGGGCGAGCATCCAGAAGTACTATGTTTTTGTCTTTTAACTGAAGTACATTTCGGAAGACATCACTCCATGTTACGACAACGTTTGGCTTACGGTCCGAAGCGTTGTAATTGGATTTATTTGCCGATGTTGTTTGTGTGGAAGTTTTGTTTCCGGCGGCTCCCCACGCAACGATTCCACCATCCAGCACTTTTAGCTTATCAACATCATGGCCATACAACTCCATGATGAAAAACAGTCGACTGGCAAAAATACCGTGGTGGTCATCATAGGCGACAATGGTCGACTTGTTGGTAATTCCCAGCTTAGACATTACCGCCTCAAACTGTTCTTTGTTTGGATATTTGTTCGGTGGATAAACTGTATAATCCTCAAGATCCTGATGCCTGATAACCTGTAATGCTCCAGGGATATGTCCTTTCCCATAGGCTACGGGTTTATTCTGGACATCCAGTAGGACCACTGAGTCTTGGTTCTGCTTGAGCCAATCCACAGATACCAGGGGGCTTGCATAGCTTAAGCTGGAAAAAACGAGTAACAATATTGCGAATAACATGCCTCTAAACAGCTTCATGGCAACTCCTTCTTTTTAATCAGTTAAGGGGGAAAACTGCAACAGTTTATCTGACTCTCGCTTGGCAGTGAGAAAGGAACTAAATCAGTAATGGAAGCACCAAAGCTCTGGTTGTCATATCCAGAAGCTCAACTTTATGCCTACGGAATGCAGAGTAAATTCCTTTCAAAACATATCGTACTTTTGGTCAATTACAATATTCAATGGGTTTTCGCTTGACACTCAACAAGCAAGCTAAGGATAAGCAGCTTTCATTGACTAAAATACGCACAATCGAACGTCTTAAATATTGTGAGTTTTTTGATTGCCGCCACCTCCTGTACTATTAAGGGGTGGCGGTTTTGTTATCAGATCCACTGGATGGTTTTAAGGCAAGAATCAATGGCGGGTTTGAAGTAAGAACGGGTGGTTGTTTTTAAGTAAGAATCGGTGGCCGATTTAGACAAGAATATGCACCCAGATAGAGCCTGTCTACTACGTAGACCATAGAACGTACTCTTTTTTCGGTAAATTTATACTTTTCGGTATATCTATTTTTTAATTTCAGTACTGTACCGCCCATAAGTACCCGTTTATTCGTTCATTTGATTCGTCGGTATAATTTTTAGTATTCCTGTCGAGAAAAAACATAGCACTTCCGATCCGGCAGTTTTAACCAGGGTTAGCGATAAGCCAGGGCATTTTCGCACAGTCGTTTAAGAAATTCTGACTCTTTTATCTGGAGCAGAAAAACCACACAACAAGCAGGAGGTCGTCTCGATGATTCCAGAAAAATTACAGGAAATAATGAAAAAAGATGGCGTGGTTGCCATCGCAACATTAGGTGAAGATGGTCCGCACATGGTGAACACCTGGAACAGTTACCTCCGGGTTTCTGAGGAGGGTCGATTACTGATCCCTGCGGGCTACATGAATAAGACCGAGGCCAATATTGCCTACAATAATCAGGTCTTGATTACTTTGGGTAGCAGTAAGGTGACGGGGAATAATGGCCCTGGGGCGGGTTTTCTGATTAAAGGTACGGCTGAGTTTGTTACTGAGGGTCCGGACTTTGACCTGCTAAAATCGAAATTCAGTTGGTTGCGGGCCACAGTCGCTGTTACCATCGATTCTGCCACTCAGACTTGGTAGCGCAACACATAAGACGAGAAGGAGCAATATAAAATGGATGTAA
>JASJGU010000412.1:0-2898 GCA_033791385.1 Desulfuromusa sp. | reverse complement strand
CTCACGTGACATACCTTTAAATGTTTCGGCAACGGAGGTAGCCAACACGATATCGTGTACCTGCTGCACACCTACTAGTATGATGGCGCGACTCACAGTATCAATCTTTTGAACAAAGCCATAGAGAGAGCTGTTGACAATGCGCAGCAAACGCAAAGTTATCGCGGGATCGTGGCTGATCACCACCGCAACTTCGGCCATGGCAAAGTCCTGATCATCAAGGATGTTTTTTAAGCGAAGATAGACGTCAGGCAAAGAAAAAAGTTTTGTCGCGTTGATGACATCCTGCAGTGCTGCGCTCATGGTGCGCTCCTAGGGGGGAAATGAAACTAAGGAGTTGTCCGAAAAGCTCCTAAAACTAATAATACCTCAAGATGCAGCGGATCGCGTCCACCGAGTTAAGTTGGCATCAAGACCATTTTTAAGAAGCGTGGTAGCCTCGTCGACAGGCAACGGCTTGCTGAAATAATACCCCTGCATTTCATCGCACCCAAAATCGTGGAGCATTGCAATCTGTGCTTCATTTTCGACACCCTCAGCAGTCACTTTCAATCCCATGCCGTGGGCCATTTTAATAATCGATTTAACCAAGCTTGCCTCTTTCTCAATAGTCTCAATATCAGCGACAAAAGAGCGGTCTATTTTTACATAGCTCGCCGGAAAATTTTTCAAATACCCAAGAGAAGAATAACCTGTACCGAAATCATCCAAGGCAATGCAAATTCCAAGCTCATTTATCTCTCGCAGTATCTCTGAAGATTGGGCTACGTTTTCCATCATAGAATTTTCCGTCACCTCCACCACAAGATATTTTGGATCGAGATTGTTTGCATCCAATATCTTTTTTATTTTGGTGACCAGGTCTCGCTCACGAAACTGTCTGTTAGAAAAATTGACAGCAACACTGCTATCCGCAATCCCCATATCAATCCATATCCGTAATTGCTTGCAAGCGGTTGCCAGGACCCATTCGCCAATTGGTCCAATAAGGCCACAATATTCAGCAATCGATATGAAGTCATTGGGCGGCACCAAACCGGTTTCCGGATCCTCCCACCGAAGAAGCGCTTCCAGACCAACTATAGTTCCGGTCTTTGTATTAATTTTCGGTTGATAATGGAGGATAAACTCCTCATTATTCAAGGCTTTATGTAATTTGCTTTCTATCTGCAGATGCTTGAGTGAAACAGAGTGAATAGTGTCAGAATAAAAATAATATTTATTCGATGCTAACGTGTTTCGTGCGTGTCTCCTGGCAGAAGCTGCATTTTTCTCCAGCAGTTCTGGTGTTTGCCCGTCGTATGGGTAAATAGCAATACCAATACTTGCGGTGGCGTATAATTCATTTTCACCCACAGTAAAAGCACACTCAAATTCACTGAGGATTCGCTTAACAATCCAAACGATGGCATCCGTTTCTTCTATATCTGTTAGAAGAATACCAAATTCTTCCTGATTAAGGCGGGAAAGCGTTGGCGCTAAAGAAGAAGACGACAATTTGGCAACGGTATCCATTTGCCGTAAGGCTGCGGTCAGCCGTTTACTTATTTCTTGAAACAGGCTTTCGCCGGATTCGTAGCCAAGCGTTTCACTAATGCGCTGCACAGTGTCAATAGAAACAGACAGGATAGCCACTATATTATCATAACGCCGCCCTCGAACCAGTGCCTGAGAAACCCGATCATAAAAAAGTGTTCTGGTTGGCAGCCCGGTCAGTCCATCATAGGCAGTGATATGTTTCAATTCAAGCGAACGCTTTTCCGCCAACACTTCCAACTCCTGAAGACGAAGGGTTAAACGATGTACATCATCCTTCTCAATGTCTTCTGGTTGCAAATCCTCTTCGGCTGTGGCTTCCAGCTTATTTTCTTGTGCAAGCGTGCCTTCTTTACCTTCGGAGGAAACAAACCCCTCTAATTCCTCCTCACCCCAGCAAACCAGACGATTCCTGCCACTTTCTTTAGCAATATAGAGTGCTTTGTCAGCCTGATTACTTAATTCATCTGGCAACTGCGCATTGAACTGGAGCGAGGACACACCAAAACTCATGGTGACCTGAACCCCGGCTGAAGTGTCGGCTTTGATGGCTTGGCGGATCCGATTCCCAATTTTTGCAGTCTGCTTAAAATCGGTACCAGGGAGCACAAGACAAAATTCCTCCCCTCCATACCGTCCGACTAAATCCTCTTCTCTTGAGTTCTGCTGCAGAATAGCAGCTACAGCCTTTATGACCTTATCCCCAGTCGCATGGCCATAACGGTCATTGACGGATTTGAAGTGGTCAATGTCGCACATGATGAATGACAATTCCGCACCATGCTGCTCGGCAACGGCAAAGGCTTCGTTAAATTTTCGGTTAAAGGATCTTCTGTTAAGGAGAAGCGTTAGGGGATCATGGCTGGCAAGAAATTCTAACTCTCGATTCTTGATCTGTACTTCTTCGGTAGTAAGTTGGAGCTTGTTGACCGCCAGATTGAGTTCCTGATTCTTTTCTTCGATCTCCGTTACATTATCAAAAGTGACAAGTACTCCCCGACGTTTCCCTTTACCATCAAGAACCGGGGCTGCATTCACAATAAACGTCATTACCGCTTTGCTGGCCAGCTCTCGGACTAAACGAATACCGATTTTACTTTTTCCATCCTTGAGCACCTGCACCCAAGGGAGATGTTCAATATGCCGGGAAGAGCGGCATCCTTTCCAGCCGAGTTCTGACCCTTTAAAACCTATCAACTCCTCAGGAGATTTATCAACTGATTGTGCAAATGACGCATTGGCAAGAACAATTTGTTCCTTTTCATCGAGAATCAAAACCCCTTCTTTCAATACATCAAATGCAGCCCGCACCCTGCCAGGAACCACTGCCGAGGGATCAAGCTCACGCAGGGTTCTCTTCAT
>JASJGU010000411.1:0-4904 GCA_033791385.1 Desulfuromusa sp. | reverse complement strand
CTGCCTGCTTACAACCTTCAATCGCACTGTCCATGGCAATACCATGAGCAATACAGTGACTGTAAGCAATGATCAAAGATGGACCATCATATGAATCAGCTTCGATGAAGGCCTTAACCACCTGAGCTGGGTTGGACAGAGCAACCTGAGCCACATAGATGTTACCATAAGACATGGTGATCATCCCCAGATCTTTTTTCGGTTGAGTCTTGCCGCCTGCAGCAAACTGGGCTACAGCTCCCAGAGGTGTCGCTTTGGAAGCCTGACCGCCGGTATTGGAGTAAACTTCAGTATCCATAACCAGAACGTTGACGTTTTCGCCAGAAGCGAGAACATGATCAAGACCACCGTAACCAATATCGTAGGCCCAGCCGTCACCACCGTGAATCCAGACCGACTTGATGACCAAGTGATCGATACTTACCAGTATCGGTTTAGCTGTTTCATGGGTACACTTTTCCAGGATTTTTCGTAATTTGGCAACCCGGCCACGCTGTTCTTCTATTGCTGCTTGGGAGTCCTGAGCAGCATCAAGAATTGTACCTTTCAAGTCTGCAGTCCCAAAACAGGCAGCACAGCCACACTCAATATTTTTCTTCAGAAGTTCTCTGGTGTAGTCTGAGGTCTTATCAACCGCCAGACGCATGCCATAGCCAAACTCAGCATTATCTTCAAACAGAGAGTTACTCCACGCAGGACCTAAACCATCCTTACGCGTTGTCCATGGTGTTGTTGGCAAGTTGCCGCCATAAATGGAGGAGCATCCAGTTGCATTGGCGACCAGCATCCGATCACCAAACAGCTGTGAACAGAGCTTGACGAACGGGGTCTCACCACAACCAGCACAAGCGCCGGAGAATTCAAACATTGGTGGCAACAACTGGCTACCTTTGAGGGTTGCTCGGTTGACCAATGTCGGATCGGTATCAGGTAGATTGAGGAAGAATTTGAAGTTTTCTGCTTCAGTTTCACGTAGTGGAGCCTGGAAGGTCATATTGATCGCTTTCCGACCCTCTTCTGTTTTGCTCTTAACTGGGCAATTGTAGACACAAGCGCCACAACCGGTACAATCTTCGGGTGCACCCTGCAGGGTGTAGATTTTCCCCTCCATATCCTTGCCTTTTGCGGCACACGATTTGAAGGTTTCCGGAGCACCAGCCAACGCTGTTTCATCGTAGATTTTCATCCGGATGACAGCATGCGGACAAACGAAAGAACAGATGCCACACTGGATACAGGCATCTTTATCCCAAACAGGGATATTCACTGCGATATTGCGTTTTTCAACACAAGCAGTTCCCGTCGGGAACGTTCCGTCGTCCGGCATAGCGGAAAGTGGCAGTTCATGGCCAACACCATCAATAATCGGACCGAGGGTCGTTTTAACGATATCAGAGTAGCCATCCCACTTACCGGTCATCATTTCAATAGTACTGTCAGCCGTAGTTGGAACGCTGACTTCGGCAATATTCTCAAGGCCAACATCAACGGCCTGCTTGTTCATACTGACGACTTTTTCACCAGCCTTGCCGTACGATTTAACCACGGCAGCCTTGATCTGACTGATAGCTTGGGCTTCGGGAATAATGCCTGAAATTTTGAAAAAGGCAGTCTGCATAATCACGTTGATACGGGGACCAAGACCAATCTGCTCACCCAACGCAACACCATCGATAACGTAAAACTTCAGACCTTTATCGATAATCTGCTGCTGGACCATCTTGGGTAGATGGGTCCACACTTCATCTTTACTGAAAGAAGCATTCAGCAGGAAAGTGGCCCCCTGTTTGGCACTTTTCAACATGTCGTACTTCTCAAGAAAAGAGAAGTTGTGGCAAGCAACAAAATCGGCTTGAGAAATCAAATAGGTGGTTTTGATATCTTTTTGACCAAAGCGCAGATGTGAAGTGGTCATGCTGCCAGCTTTTTTCGAGTCATAGACAAAGTAAGCCTGAATCTTGTTATCGGTACAGTCGCCAATAATTTTGATCGAGTTCTTGTTAGCACCGACGGTTCCGTCAGAGCCGAGACCAAAGAACATCGCCGCATAACCATCGAAAGGCACCAGAAAATCTTTGTCAAAATCGAGGCTTTCATCCATAACATCATCTTTGAAACCGATAATGAAATGATTTTTCGGCTTATCTTGCAACAAGTTATCAAGCACCGCTTTACACATTCCAGCGTTGAACTCAAAAGAACCCAGACCGTAGCGACCGCCAACGACAACTGGATAACCGGAGAAACTGGTCAAACCATCGACCATCCCTTCACCGATTGCCGTACGTACAACCTGATAGAGCGGCTCACCGATGGAACCTGGTTCTTTGGTTCGATCGAGGACAGAAATCTTTTTCACCGAGGACGGAACTGCTTTACAGAACTCCTCAATCGGGAAAGGGAGGAACAGACGGATCTTGATCAGACCAACCTTTTCACCTTTGGCAACCAGATAATCAACTGTCTCTTCCATCGCCTCACAGCCAGAACCCATCATGACGACAACTCGCTCGGCATCTGGAGCACCAACATAATCTACCAGGTTGTACTGACGACCAACCCGCTTGGCAAACTTATCCATCTGTGTCTGAACAATCCCGGAAATCTTAGGGTAATAGGGATTAACTGTCTCACGACCATGGAAAAAGACATCAGGATTCTGAGCAGTACCACGTAGCTTTGGAGCCTCTGGAGAGAGAGCGCGCGCACGATGAGCGGTAACCAGATCATCGTTTATCATGTGGCGCATATCGTCCTTAGTCAGCTCTTCAACCTTCTGAATTTCACCCGAAGTCCGGAAACCGTCAAAGAAATGGAGGAAAGGCACCCGTGATTCCAAAGTGGCAGCTTGTGCAATCAGGGCAAAGTCCATAACTTCCTGTGGGCTATTGGAACAAAGCTGAGCCCAACCGGTAGAACGACAAGCCATAACATCCGAATGATCACCAAAAATTGAGAGGGCCTGAGCAGCAATTGCACGAGCCGAAACATGGAAAACTGTCGGGGTCAATTCACCGGCAATTTTGAACATGTTAGGAATCATGAGCAGCAAGCCCTGAGACGCGGTGAAGGTCGTGGTCAATGCACCAGCCTGCAAGGCACCATGAACAGCGCCAGCAGCACCACCTTCGGACTGCATCTCAACAACCTTTGGAACCGTCCCCCAGATATTTGTTTCTCCGACTGCACTTTTGGCGTCAGAAACTTCACCCATAACCGATGATGGGGTGATGGGATAGATAGCAATGACCTCGTTGGTCGCATGTGCTACATGCGCCGCAGCCGAATTACCATCAATATTAACCATCTTCCGAGACATACATACCTCCTTGAGTAGTGAATAAAGTGTTACCCTTAGCGAAACGAACAGATCGTATTTTTATCAACCTACAACTTAAATAACGTTTTTGGATCAGAATTCCCGACGACCGGCGACAGCGTGCTGTACGGTTCCGGCATCTACATATTCCAAGTCACTCCCAGAAGGGATACCATGGGCCAAGCGGGTTACCTGGATCCCTTTTTCTTTACAGAGCCTGGCTAAATAAAGGGCTGTGGCTTCACCTTCAACAGTAAAATTGGTCGCCAGGATAATTTCTTCAATATGCTCTTGTTCCAGCCGCTGCAGCAATTGAGGAATTTTCAGATCATTCGGACCAATTCCATCTAGCGGTGAAAGGGCACCATGAAGAACATGGTAAAGACCCGAATAAGAATGGCTACGCTCAATTGCCAATAGATCCTGTGGTTCCTGAACCACACAGAGACTTTGATTCTCACGTACCGGGCTACTACAGATCTGACACAATTCATCTTCAGCAACATGAAAACAACGCTTGCAAAAACGCACCTTGCGTCTCATCTCCAATAACGCCGCCGCCAAGGCCTCAACATCCTGCTCAGAAGTCCGCAACAGGTGGAAAGCCAAACGAGCCGCCGTCTTGCTTCCAATTCCAGGAAGCTTACCCAGTTCAGCTTCTAATCGGGCAAAAGTTGGAAGTGATTCTAGCATGAAATTCCTTCTAGATTCAACAGTTTAAGACATCTGACCAACTACTCTCAGGGCCACGGAAGGATGCAATTTCAGCAAAAAACAACTGGTCTATTGGTCTGACCAAAAAACCTTTTACCACGCCTCAACAAATAACTTCAACCCCAAAACCCCACCCTCGGTCAAAAACTTTAGCCAAACTAAAATAATTTAGTTTCAAACAAAGATCATCGGATAGCTAAATCAGCACAACATAGTGCAACGTCGGAGATTAGACTTTTTGCAACGCCATCAAAACATGCCCGGGATATTCATCCCGCCGGTCACCTTGCTCATCTCTTCTTGAACCATCTCCTGACTTTTTTTGATCGCCTCGTTCACCGCAGCCAAAACCAGATCCTGGAGCATCTCAATATCTTCGGGATCAACAACATCTTTCTCAATTTTCAAATCGAGCAACTGCTGCTTACCGTTGGCACGCGCGGTCACCATGCCACCACCTGCGGTGGCTTCAACTTCCTTACTTTCCAGCTCCTGCTGCACCCGGGCCATCTTGGCTTGCATTTGCTGCGCCTGCTTCATTATATTTCCAAGTCCCTTTGCCATCGATTTTAATCCTCCATTAATTCTTATAAGAGTGTATAGGACAGTGTTTAGACAAATCCCTTATCAATCGGTTTAACGTCCTCAATTTTTCCACCAAATATATTGAGTGCCGACTTAACCAGCGGGTGCTCAACAGCATTTTCCCGCAATTTCTTCTGTCGGTCACTTTCTTGCTGGGTCCGCTCTTCATGCAACGACAATGGTGCTTGATCCCCGTTAGCAACTTTTTCAACCTCAACCTTGACCTCAGTGGCAAAGTATTCAACAGCCATAAGCTGAATATCTTGACGCATGTCACTATCCGCCA
>JASJGU010000410.1:0-12906 GCA_033791385.1 Desulfuromusa sp. | reverse complement strand
AAGAAGAAGATCCGATGGAAATTGAAGCGGGTCAATATGATCTATCTTACATCTCTCTTGACGGTAACATTGGCTGTATGGTTAACGGTGCCGGTCTGGCCATGGCGACCATGGACATTATCCAGCTCCATGGTGCTTCTCCAGCCAACTTCCTTGATGTTGGCGGCAGTGCAACTATTGAGCGGGTCACTGAGGCTTTTAAAATTATCCTCTCCGACGAAAAAGTTAAAGGGATTCTGGTCAACATCTTTGGTGGCATTATGAAATGTGATGTTATCGCGGCCGGAATTATTGGAGCTGCCAAGCAGATCGGCATTGAGGTTCCGCTCGTGGTTCGCCTGGAAGGAACCAATGTCGAATTGGGCAAGAAAATGCTGGCCGAGTCTGGCCTGAATATTGTTAGTGCCGACGGCATGGCTGATGCTGCTGCAAAAATCGTCAAAGCCGTCAACGGTTAAGGAGAAATAACGATGAGTATTCTGATCGATAAAAATACCAAAGTCATTACCCAGGGAATTACTGGCGCAACCGGTCTTTTCCACGCCCAAGGTGCCCGTGACTACGGCACACAGATGGTCGGCGGGGTTACTCCCGGTAAGGGTGGCACAGAAATTGACGGTTTCCCGATTTTCAACACTGTTGAAGACGCTGTCAAGGCAACCGGTGCGACTGCTTCGGTTATCTATGTTCCACCAATCGGTAGTGCTGACGCTATTATGGAAGCGGTTGATGCCGGCATTGAACTGGTGATCTGCATCACTGAAGGCGTGCCCGTACTTGACATGGTCAAAGTCAAAAAATACATGGAAGGTAAAAACTGCCGCCTGATCGGTCCTAACTGCCCCGGTGTCATCACCCCCGGTGAATGCAAAATTGGCATCATGCCTGGTTACATTCATAAAAAAGGTCCCGTCGGTGTTGTCTCCCGTTCCGGCACCCTGACCTACGAAGCAGTCTGGCAACTCACCAGCCGCGACATCGGCCAGACCACCTGTGTTTGTATTGGTGGTGACCCGGTTAACGGCACCAGTCATCTTGATACACTAAAGATGTTTGAAGCTGATCCTGAAACCAAAGCAGTCATCATGATCGGTGAAATCGGTGGCGATGCTGAGGAACAAGCTGCCGCATATGTCCGCGACCACATGAGCAAACCGGTCGCTGCCTTCATCGCTGGAGCAACTGCTCCTGCAGGCAAACGGATGGGCCATGCCGGTGCGATTATCTCCGGTGGCAAAGGGGATGCAGCCAGTAAAAAAGCGTTCCTGCGTGAGTGCGGCGTCAGTGTTGCCGACTCTCCTGCAGAAATGGCTGAAGCATTGTTGAAGATCTGGCAGCCATAAAAGAACAACAGGTTAGTCAGAAATATTAAAAAGGGGCGGATCTTCCGCCCCTTTTTATTTTAACGGAGATTCAGAGAGTCAGGATTTATCTCTTTCATACATGCGGGAATTCAGACAAGTTACTTTCTCGACAGCCTATGGTATAGACAAACCTTGATCGATCGATCATCACTTTAGCCTAGCGGCATAATCCGCATATTGGCCGATATAATAATCAACCGTTTCACTCCCCAGCCTGACCGCATCCCGCTCCTGCATTGTTTCTATCCAGCCCAACAGCGAGGTTAAATTGTCAGGAATCCTCAAGCCACGATAATGCTCCAACATCGCCCAGCGCTCAAACCAGGGATAAAGAGCAATATCAGTCAAGCCGACCTGCCAACCGAACCAATAGGGTCCCTTCCCTTTGCGGCGTTTCAATTCGGCGTCAAGAACCGCAAGCACACCGCAGAGTTTAGCAGCAATAACACCCTGATCCACTTCCTGTTGCGCTTTAAGCAAACGGTAGAATAGCGGCACAAATCTCGAACCGGCATAGTCGATCCAGAGTCTGGCCTCGGCTCGCTGCTGCGCGGTTGCAGGCAGTAGAGCTGGTTCTATGCAGCATTCATTGACGTACTCATTGATGATCAGCGACTCACGCAATAGAAAATCTCCCTGCCGAAGCGCTGGAACCGCGCCAGCAGGGTTGAGCTGAAGGTACCAGTCCGGCTTATTACGTAGATCGATTTCGATCAGGGTAAAAGGGAGATTCTTTTCCATCAGAGCCAAACGGCTACGATGGGCAAAAGGACAGACCCGGGCGCTAAATAGTTCGATGTTTTCCATAACAAACTCCTTAATCGACGGAACACCAGGGTGCAACGTAACAGATTATCGCGACGGTAACCATGCTGTCTCCCTTTTATTCCTGTATTGTTCACGAGCCAACCTTTGGTCAGGACCAGCCAGCCAACTAAGGATAAAACGGTGAATTCATTTGGCGACTTGCCTCTTCGGCAACATTGGCGTCGAAGATACGAGGATAGGAGGCTGCATTCATCTTGGCTGCAGTTTATAAAAAACTTTCAAGCGCAAATATCTTGGCATTCTCGACAGTATCGAACGCGTAAATGTCGCTATTATCACCCGCCGCCTTGATCCGGAACATGCTCGCCAAGTGATCTACGAAATGACTGAGAAGGGTCTCGACTTAATTCCGCTACTGATCGATACGATCAAATAGGGTGCAAGATATGATGCCACGAAGGAAGCTCCTGAAGAGTTTATACATCGCGCAGCAGAGGATCGTGAGGGATTCATTGCGGAAGTACCTACCGCGAAAGGTTGAAAAATAAAACGGTTTGAATGCATCAGTCCTCGAAAGAGGACGTCTTCAAGTGGCGGATAGCTGTACGATGAGTATCACGTCATCCACTGCAAATATTTTTGCCACAAGAAGCCACTTTGACCATAACTGTCCCTGCGCGGTTATCTGCTTGGAAAACCAATAGAATTGTTGATCAATTGAAGTAACTGCGCTAATGTCCCGCTTATTTATGTGCTCATTCTGCTGGGGTAGATACCGATGGATTACTACCTGTTTCTGTTGAAAAAAATTCTTGGTAACTTGCTGATGCCGGTGCCGACCACCTTGCTTCTTCTTTTCTGGGCATTGTTTTTACTGCTGCGACGCAAAACTCGCTGGTTTGGGATCATTATCGTTTTCCTCGCTACAGCGCTATTATTCGTCGGCAGTTATGCTCCTTTAAGCAATCAATATATCTCCCAATTTGAAGCACAAATCCCCAAGTATCAACCCAATAGTGTTCCAGTTGATTACGTTGCTGTTCTCGGTAGTTGGCACCAATCAGTCAAAAATCAACCGGTTACCAGTCAACTCAGCCCGACCGCCATTGTCCGTTTGGCAGAAGGTATTCGTATTTATCGCCTTAACCCGGGAAGTAAATTGATTTTTACCGGATTCCGGGGGTTGAATGAAGATCCAACGTCCTATCCAGAAAAACTGCGGGAATTAGCACTGGCTTTAGGGGTCCCGACTGTAGATATCCTGGTTTTTAATGGTCCCAGGGATACTGCGGAAGAGGCGGAACTGATTGCTACTAACTTCTCTGATGCGTCTCTGGTACTGGTTACAACCGCTGTGCATATGCCACGCGCCCTCAATCTGTTCCATAGCGTTGGGCTGTATCCGTTACCTGCGCCAACAGAACATCTAAGTAAGCCTGTTAAGGGCTGGTGGGATTTTCCGTCCGGTGCAACTTTGGCACGCAGTGAATACTGGGCTCATGAACGGTTGGGATTGCTCTGGGTAGATTTGACTGGACAAGTTAAATCTTATTATGACAAAGAATGAGCACAAGATAGATGAACACCCGAGCGGCAAGTTAGCATGGTAAAGTGGATCCGTTTGGATTGGAATTGGCCCCTTATTTTTCTAGCCTATTTTATTTTGCAAATAATATTGCGTACTGCCATTGGAAGAGGGCTCGGATTAGATGAAGCGGAACTTATGCTTACTGCCCAAACTCTTGAGTGGGGATATGGGAGCCAACCACCGCTATACTCTTGGATACAACATGGTGTCTTTGCTCTGCTCGGAGAAACAATTTTTTCACTTTCGCTGGTTAAAAATTCCTTTCTATATTTAACCTATTTTGCACTATATCGCCTCCTGCACATTCACTATGACAAAGAGACAGCAGGGCTTGCTACCCTATCTTTGATCTTACTGCCGCAAATTGCCTGGGAAAGTCAAAGGGCACTCTCTCATTCTGTCCTCGCGACAACCATGACGGTCATAACCTTTCTAATTTTCACACGCTTGATTGATAATCGGAATTCGTGGTTTTATTTTCTTTTTGGCATTTCTGCCGCTCTCGGCATTCTTTCAAAATTCAATTATGCTATTTTACCCATTGCTATGCTGGTTGCAGCTCTTTCTCTGCGCTCCGCCCGCGATTCAGTCCTTAACCCACGCATTTTATTTTCATTTGGTGCCGCCAGTATAATTCTCCTGATGCCCTTGCACTGGATAGTTACCCATCAAGCAAAAGTTTTGAATTCAGTCCATAAATTTAATATCAAGGATGGTATTTCAACGTTTACGTCTGCCCTGCAAGGTGCCCTAAGCTTGGCAGAAGCAAGCTTTTTATTCATAGCAGTACTTATTGTGGTTTTGCTGTTTCTACACTTTCGATATGGCGAAAAACCCACAGATTCACACCAGGAAATGCCGCTTTTCCAATTGATGTCGAGGACTGTTATAGCAGCTCTCCTTTTAACTGAAGTCGCTATTTTCTGGTCCGGCACGACAAATGTTAAAGATCGATGGTTACAACCCATTCTTGTTTTAGCGGCGCCGGCCATGACTTTGTGGTTATTGCCAAAACTATCTAAACTAGGCAAACATCGATTGGTGCACATAACACTTGTTGTCGCACTTTTGATTTTCATTGCTCAACTTGTCCATGATATAAGACCATCCCGCCGCAGTGCACCTTATCCGGCTATTGTTTCGGCTATTGCAGATCAGTATCCAGAGGTGAAAACTGTCTTTGCAAAAAACAAATGGATCGGCGGTAATTTTCGCCACCTCAAAAAACAATGGATTATCGCGGTTCCAGAAAATAATTCAGAAGCATTAAAAGGGAGGGTCGTTTTCGTTTGGCAGTCTGACAACAAAGAGATCCCTAGCTCTATGCTTGACTATCTTAAAACTCAAAACAAACAAGTGTTGTTTATTGATCCGACTACAACAATTAAGGTTGCATACCCTTCGAGTTCTCAATCTCTCTTTACGATGAGTTTTGCCGCTGCACTAATCAACTAGTCCATTTTTTAAAACATTTAACAAATACTTAAATAACTGGAGTCAAATCAGCATGAAAAAAATAAGCTTCGTCATTCCGGTTTACAACGAGCAAGAAAACATACCTCAACTGGTCAAAGAGATTGAGGCTGTGGCGGCGGATCTATGTCATGACTATGAAATTTTAATGGTCGATGATGGAAGTAGTGACAGTAGTTTCGATGTGATCCAAAAGCAGGCTAAGCAAAATAAACATATCCAAATTTTGTCACTATCCCGCAACTCCGGTCAATCTGCTGCGCTCTATGCAGGGTTTCAAGCCGCTAGCGGGGATGTGATTATCACCATGGATGCAGACCTGCAGAACGATCCTGCCGATCTGCGACAAATGGCCGAACTGTACGGTGAGCATGATATGGTCAACGGTTGGCGTTTCAATCGTCAAGACACTTGGTCTAAAAAAATCGCCAGCAAAATTGGCAATGGCTTCCGTAACTGGCTTACCCGAGAAACCATCCATGACACTGGCTGTTCATTGAAAATCATGAATGCTGAAATGCTCAAACAGATCCGTATGTATAAAGGTCTACACCGTTTTTTACCAACCCTTATGCGCCTGGAAGGTGCAAAAGTAATTGAAGTTAAGGTCAGCCACCGGCAGCGGCGCTATGGGGTCTCTAAGTACACCAATCTGAGGCGTGGGATTGAAGGTTTTTATGATGTGATTGCCGTCCGTTGGATGCAGAGTCGGCACTTGTCAATCGAGACCAAGGAAGAAAAATGATGAATTTAACAACCACCGAAATTATCATCCTGGTGATCGGTTTTACCGGACAAGCCATGTTTTTTATGCGCTTTTTTGTTCAGTGGCTCTATTCAGAAAAACACCGCCGCAGTCTGATCCCAACTGCATTCTGGTACTTCAGCCTAGCGGGCAGCTTTTTTCTACTGACCTACGCTATTATCAAAAGAGACCCCGTTTTTATCGTTGGTCAGTCGACCGGTTTTATCATCTATATCCGCAACCTGACTCTGATCAAACGGGAGCAAAAAGAGAAACCCACGCGAGCCTAACAACAAGCAACCGGTCAAACACCAATCCGATTGTAAATGGTCGGGGAAATGCGGTTATGTTTCCTCATCACCCCCAAAAAGTACCGTAAATCGCGCCCTTTCCTCTTGAACTTAAACGCTGCATTTGCTAGCTTGCGGGTTTGATTTTACTCGCGGATAGCCCCTGATCATAATTCCACAATCCCTGCGGAGAGATACAAGCATGGACTATAAAGATACTTTGAATCTGCCCCAAACCGATTTTCCAATGCGTGCCAATCTGCCGAACCGGGAACCTGAACAGCTTAAATATTGGCAACAGATCGGTTTGAACGATCAACTGGAAACTGCGAATCAAGGAAAAGAGAGTTTTATCCTGCACGATGGCCCTCCTTATGCCAACGGTCACCTGCACATGGGCCATGCCCTGAATAAAATTCTCAAAGATATTATCGTTAAGAGTAAACGGATGCAGGGATTTTTCACCCCATATGTTCCGGGTTGGGATTGTCATGGATTGCCGATTGAGCTGATGGTTGACAAGAAGCTCGGCAAAAAAAAGCGTGACCTTAGCAAAGCTGATTTCCGCCGCCAATGTCGTGAATATGCAAAAGTCTGGGTCAAAACTCAAAGTGAAGAATTCCAGCGCCTGGGGATTTTTGGTAACTGGGAAGATCCTTACCTGACCATGACCCCCGATTACGAAGCAACGACCGCGCGTGAGTTAGCTCGATTGGTCGAACGGGGCTCACTGTACAAGGGTAAAAAGCCGATTCACTGGTGCTCTTCCTGTGTGACCGCTCTGGCTGAAGCTGAAGTTGAATATGACAATCATACTTCGCCATCGATCTACGTGAAATTTCCCTATGTGGATGAACTCCCAGAAGACCTGTCCAATCTGGAAGGGAGATCCATCAGTTTTGTTATCTGGACGACAACACCCTGGACGATTCCCGCTAACCTGGGCATCTGTCTAAATCCGGAACTCACTTATGTGGTTGTTGAAGCCAACGGTGAACTGCTGGTTGTGGCTGACGGGTTACACGAGGCGGTGATGAAGACCCTCGGAATTGAGGATTATTCAGTCGTTGCATCTTTTGCGGCTGAGTTGTTTGAAAACAAAAACTGCAAACACCCCTTCTATGACCGCAATTCACTGTTGATGCTGGGTGATCATGTCACTTTAGAGGCTGGAACGGGGTGTGTTCATACGGCTCCTGGTCATGGGCAGGATGACTATCAGGTCGGGCTCAAGTATGGCCTGGAAATTTATAATCCGGTTGATGATTATGGCAAGTATCGGCAAGATCTTGAGCTGTTCGGTGGCATGAAGTTGAAAGATGCCAACCCGGCGGTGAATGAAAAGCTGGCCGAGGTTGGCGCGCTGCTTTACGAAAGTTCGGTTGAACATAGTTATCCCCATTGCTGGCGCTGTAAAAAACCCATTATTTTTCGGGCCACCGAGCAATGGTTTATCAGCATGGAAGAAAACGACCTGCGCAAAAAAGCGTTGCAGGAGATTGAACGGGTCGAGTGGATTCCAGCCTGGGGTCGCAACCGCATCTATAACATGGTTGAAGCACGCCCAGACTGGTGCATCAGCCGACAACGCAGCTGGGGCGTTCCGATTACCGCGGTCTATTGTGAAAAATGCGGTGAAGCCTTGGCTGATGCTAAAGTCATGCATTACATCGCCGATCAGTTCGAAGAGACCGGCAGTGATGTCTGGTTTGAAAAAGATGCTGCCGAACTGCTGCCACCTGGAACCGCTTGTCCCGATTGCGGCCACGATAAATTCACCAAGGAGACAGATATCCTTGATGTCTGGTTCGATTCTGGTGTTTCCCACGCAGCTGTTTGCGAACAACGCGACTATTTGCGGAGTCCTGCAGATCTTTATCTGGAAGGTTCTGACCAGCATCGTGGCTGGTTCCATTCCAGCCTGCTGGAATCGGTCGGCACTCGGGATTGCGCGCCCTATAAGGCGGTTTTAACCCACGGATTTGTTCTGGATAAAGATGGCCGCCCGATGTCGAAATCGGTAGGGAATGTCATTGCCCCGGAGGAAATTATCCGCAAATATGGCGCGGAAATCCTGCGCCTATGGGTGGCAGCAACCGATTACCGCGATGACATCCGCCTGAGTCAAGAAACCTTGCTGCGGTTGACCGATGCTTACCGGCGGATTCGCAATACGGCTCGTTACCTGCTTGGTAACCTGAACGATTTTAATCCGGCCACCGATATGCTTGCTGATGAAGAACTTCTCGAGTTGGATCGTTGGGCCTTGTCGCGTCTGGGTCGCTTGATTCAAAAAGTGGCCGATGCTTACGATAAATACGAGTTTCATGTCATCTACCAGGCAGTCCATAACTTCTGCGCCATCGATCTGAGTGCGTTCTATCTGGATATCCTCAAAGACCGGCTTTACACCAGTTCAGCACAGAGCATTGCCTACCGCAGTGCCCGCTCAACCATGTATCAGATTGTCGATGCTCTGACCCGGATGCTGGCACCAGTGTTGACCTTTACTGCCGATGAAATCTGGCAGCGCCTGCCGGGTGAACGAGAAGCAAGTGTCCATCTGGCAGCCCTCCCACAGGCAAACGCAAGCTATATGGACGATCAACTGGAGCAACGTTACGAGCAGTTGCAGAAGGTTCGTTCCGAGGTCTCCAGACAGCTCGAAAAAGCCCGGGCAGACAAGCAGCTAGGACAATCTTTGGAAGCAAAAATTCTGCTCGATGCTCCGGCAAGCTATCAGCCGCTGTTGACAGAATATCTGGATTTACTCCCGACCTATTTTATCGTCTCACAGGTGGAGTTAACTGATAATCTCCCGGCAGCAGTCGCAGCGGAAAATATTTCCGGCCTGAAATTGCAGGTACTCCCCGCAGATGGGGAAAAATGTGAGCGCTGTTGGAATTACGCAACCAATATAGGCCAAAACAGTGAGCATCCAACGATCTGTGCCCGCTGCGCGGATGCGCTGGCTGTAGGCTGATATGCGCAAGTATCGGATTTTTGCTCTAACCGTTAGTATCAGCCTGCTGCTGGATCAGCTGAGTAAAATATATATCGATAACAACTTCGCTCTAGGTGAATCGAAACGGGTCATCACCCACTTTTTTCACATAACTTACGTCCGTAATCCTGGGGCGGCTTTCGGAATTCTCTCTGATAGTGCCATCCGCTTGCCGTTTTTTATCACCATTTCGTTGCTTGCTTCGCTTGGAATTCTCTGGTACATCCAGAAAATTCCAAGCGAAAAGCACTGGCAACAGTTAGCACTAGGCTTGATTCTCAGTGGTGCTTTGGGCAACCTGATTGACCGGATTCGTTTTGGTGAAGTTATCGATTTTCTTGATGTTCACTGGTATAACTACCACTGGCCCGCTTTCAATGTTGCCGATAGTGCTATTTGTGTCGGGGTGACCATTATGTTGATCTGTTCCTGGCATGAGGAACGGCAGAAAAAGCTGCAACTGACCCAGACCTGAGACAAAATGACCCAGACCCGCTATCCGATCCCCGCCGAACCTTTCCGTTGTGAGATTGAGGTCAAGCACAGTCGCTTCATTGCTACCATTGAACCATCCGATACAACAGAAGCCGCATTGGCTTTTATCTCCCGGATCAAACAGGAATTTCCCGATGCATCACATAATTGCTGGGCTTATCTGATCGGCCCCCCTGGCAGCACAGACCGGATCGGTTTAAGCGACGATGGCGAGCCCCATGGCGTTGCCGGAAAGCCGATGTTAACTACAATCCAACATAGCGGTATCGGTGATATTGCGCTGGTGGTGACACGCTATTTTGGCGGGACCAAGTTGGGCAAGGGGGGAATGGTCAAGGCTTATACGCTGGCGGTGAAAACGGCTCTAGAGCAGCTTAAAATTGCAGAAAAAATTGACTGGGTAGAGCTCTCGTTCAAGGCAGGATACCAACTTTTAGATACTATTGAACGGTTACTGATAGAATTTGAAGCTGGGCTGATCGACAAACAGTTTGCCGAACAAGTGTCTCTTACATTGAAGTTACCAGCCGAAAATATTGCTGATTTACAGACTCGGTTGACCGATCTGAGCCTGGGACAGATTGAATTCTCAGAGCGGAAAGAATCTTGATGTATCTCTATGGCATGGGAGGAAAACGCAGCAGGACGGAAGCGATAATGTGGCTGCAAAAGTCAGCAGATCACGGTTACAAAGAAGCGATCAGTTTTTTAAAATCCCGAGAGGAGTATCAAGAAAAGAAGCCCACTGAATGATATAAGTAACTGTTCAATAGTACAGAATAGAAACGGCCGGGATGATCCGGTCTTTTTTTTTGGTATGTGATCAATTGGTGTCTAGTCCAGGTTATGAGCTGTTCCATGACAATCGCTACAGTTAGGGAACTTGACATGGAGTGCATCGGCATGAGGTTTTCCATGGCAGTGATGACATTCTGGAATTTCTGCATGCTTATCCATATGACATTCCGCACAACTCAGTTGTCCATGTTTACTCTGCGTTGCGGCCATAAGATCTGCAGCTTCTGCATGACAGGGTGAGCAGTAGTTCGTTGGAATCTCACTCGCATAAGCCAGTTCCAGAGGCTTATGCGGGGCATGGCATGTCTGGCAGGTATTCTCATTCATGGAATCATCATGCGACTTGTGGCATGACATACATGCTGGCAGAAAACCGTGTTCAGCATGGCAGTCGGTACAGACCAGAGTGCTGTGATAACTGGGAAATTGCGCTAACTCATCCCCCTGGGTTTCATGACAGGTCAGGCACTCAGCATGAGCCTTTTTCGGCAGTTTGATTTCAAGTGGCCGGTGTGGATTCCGATGACAGTTCAGACATTGCAACTGATCGTAGTGTGATGTGCCGGAATGACATAGGCTACAACGAGGGATATTTTCAAAACTTTTCGGTTTGTGGCCCATGTGGCAATTGCTGCAGGTGATTTCAGTACCATGTGCCAGGCCTGCTTCTGCGATATCATCAGCCTCTTTGATATGACATTGACGGCAGAAAGAACTATCGGTTTGTTGCTTATCAGCAGTTGGACTATCCGCTCCCAAGAGGGGAAATGGGACGGCACAGAGAAGGAAAACTGCGAAGATTAATTTTCCCATGTGAATGCTCAAGCCGTCTCCATCATAATGAATAACATCAATCTTTCTTCACCGGTAAATCATGAACGTCTAGATGACAATCCAGGCATCTGGGGAATTTTTCCAAAAGTTTCTTGCTATGCGAAGCTGGGACCGTATGACAATCTGAGCACAAGGGAATCTGTTTGTGCACATTATGGCATTCGGAGCAATGAACTTGACCATGCTTACTTGGTGTCGACTGCCATTTTACAAGAATATCATCGTGACAGGTAGCGCAGGTTTGCAGCTCAATGTTCTCGTTCAAATTGATCGCCAATGGTTGGTGAACAGCGTGGCAAGTGGCGCAGCTGGTAAACGCCTGGGCTGCAAAATGCGGTTGATGACATTCATTACATGATGGAACATAACCGTGCTGAGTGTGATGACATTTACTGCAGGAAAGTTCTGTATGACGACTGGGTCGGCTGGCTAATTGATTCGCCTGATCGGTATGACAATCTGAACATCGATTTTCTACCTGTTCTATTGATGGTGCTGCTTGTGCTGCATGTGGGTTCTGATGGCACGATTGGCACTGCACATGCTTCTCTCCATGTACCAGAGTGTGGCACGTTTCACATTTTGGCATGAGTGCCGCGTAGTTATTCTTAATTGGATTGTACGCATGAAACACAGCATGACATCCTCGACAGTCAAATTGGTGTTTTCCCCCGGTTTTCTTAAGGTCAGAAAAATGCTTCGGATGGCATTGTCCGCACTGATCCATGGTTAGCGGCAGAGGATCGGTAGCATACAGCGAGGCATTCTGTTTCGGCAGGTTGCTCGGTTGCTCAACTTGTTCTTTCGAGGCGGCATGTGCCGCCCCGAAAGAGACGAGAAACAGAACCACAATAAGCAGCAGTCGGAAGAAGTTCATTTTATTTGCTGCTCAAATTGTCCAGATCGTGGGCCGTATTATGACAACTTCCACATTCTGGGAACTTGGCATGAATACCAGCGGCATGCGGTGTTCCATGACAGTCGCTGCACTGCGGCACGGTTTGGTGTTTGTCAGCATGACATTCTACACAAGCGACATTGCGGTGTTTGGTTGGGGATGCGAGTAACTGCGCGTAGGCCGTATCGTGGCAAGATGCACATAACAGGTTCGGGGTTGTCCCCGGGTATTCCAGAACCATGGGTTGGTGAGCTGCATGACAAGTCGCACAGTCGGTTTGTACCATTTCAGCTGAATGTGGTTCGTGACATTCGGTACACGCCGGGATGGCACCGTGCTTGTCAGCATGACAGAAGTTACAGGATACTTCCGTATGCATGCTTGGATTTGCGACAAGCTGGGCGTTCTGTTCGGTATGGCAGCTGAGACATTCTGCTTTGAGTTCCCCATCCAGAACAACGTTCAAGGGTTGGTGTGGATTATGGCAACTCATACAGTTAGCGAGTGAGTAATGTTCGGTTCCTTCATGACATTGGCCACAGGCAGGAATATTGTTCGCACTCATTGGGCGATGCCCCGCATGACAATCAAGACAGTTAATCTGACTTTCGTGAGCTGCGCCAGCGGTATTGATCTCACGTGGTTGGAC
>JASJGU010000409.1:0-3596 GCA_033791385.1 Desulfuromusa sp. | reverse complement strand
GGAGTTTTGATAATAGGTTACGTCCTGGAATTTTCCCAGAAAGGCATCAATATTTCCCATTTCCCGCTTATAATAATCTAGGGTATTAATGGCATTCATAAGGTTATTAATGGTGGATTGTGCATTATCCCAGAGAAACTTGTCTGCGGTCACTGAGTTTTGCAACATGGCTTCATATTGCTGCAACTGCGTCTTGTACTGTTGAATCTGTTTTCCCGTCTGAGCCACGGTCTCAATGGTTGTAAGAATGCTCTGGGGCAGGTTAGGCCAGTCAATAACCGGAATTCCTGCCTGGACCGGCGAGGTCATCAATATTCCCAACAGGACAACAATCAAAGTTTTTTTTGCCGCTAAACTCTGTTTCATTTCCCCTTCTCCTTGGCGTCAATAATCAAAGGACTGGTACGGTTTTGAAAACGTTATGTCTTTTGTAACAACAATATTGAAACGTTTGCCGGGACGTATGGTTAATGTCGGCGAAATGTTTAGATTTTTAGAAATCATTTTTGTCATAACTTGGCCAAGCTGTTGCCCAAGGGCTTCACTCATGGCATCACTTGCCCGTTGTTTATCAGAACCACCTCCGACTCCATTGGAGTCGTCTTGACTTAAATTGACGCCAGCAACAACGGCCGACATGAGAATTGCAGATCCAAAGGTGCGTAAATAGTGATTGTTGACCTTATCTTTAAGGCCAGAAAATCCGGCAATGTCAGCCCCCGGCATCGAACCAATATCCATTGCCTTTCCATCCGGGAAAGAGATGCGTTGCCATGAAACTAAGACCCGCGCCTGACCATAAGCAACATCGCTTGAATATGTGCCAACCAGGCGCGCGCCCTGGGGTAAGAGAAGATATTTCCCGGTTGCAGTGTCGTATACGTTTTGTGAAACCTGGGCTTCGATTTGTCCCGGCAGAGCGGAATTAATACCGGAAATCAGAATTCCAGGGATTACAAACCCAGCGCGCAATTCATACAATGATTCTGGTCGCTCGATCCTAGAATGCAACGTCCAGCGATCGCCAGCAGTTCCATTACTGATCTGCGGGCTATTGTTACTCACGCCAGCAGGAGAGGGTTGTTGCGACGAGGGTGGTCCACCAGCAGTCGCTGCAGCTGCGGTAACTATCGGCTGGATCTGAGCCAGACGGGCCTGATACGTAGCGTTTGGATCTTGATGCCGCCCTGAATCAATCTGCCGGCGGACATCCGCCAAGCGGGTCAACATTTCAGTGCGGGTTTGTGGCCGGCCTTGTGGTTCTCTTGCTGCCATATCAGCCGTGGAGCCGGTGGAATGTGTTACTCTAGTTCCTGCCCTGAGAGCTTCCTGGAACATTTGCATTTTAGCCATCCGAATGCGTTCAGCCTCTTCATTTCGTCGGGATGGTCCTCCTGGATTATGGCCAGTAGCGGGCAGGAGTCCCGCCCTAGAGGGTTCTGGCTGGGCCGTTATAGTTGGCTCGGAAAGCACCTCCTCAGCGGAGTATGTGAACCTATCCAACTCTGGCATGGGTGGGGCAGTTGCCGGTTCAATAATGCCAGATGTCTGGTTGCCAGCGATTTCATTGGCGAACATAGCGGTGTTGCCAGCATACTTTTTTTCTTCTTCAGGTGACTTGTTTTGCTGTTCGTTACGGTCCTGAGCGACCAGCATCATAACGATCAAAAATCCTAGCACCACAACTCCAACCAAAATCATCGGAATGCTATTAACCCTGCGCACCCCTGTTCTTCTCGATACTGTTTCAGGTGAGGCGTCAGGGGCCATTGGATCAGGTTCTTGGCTCATGAATTTACTCCTTATGCACCCAACACCCAGCCGGAACTATGCTTCCATTTTTGTCCAGGTAAGGGCGAGTGATCGATTGAGAGCCGACCAAAATTGTCAATCGGTAAAGATTTAAATCTACCTTATCAAGAACATAATGCAGGGGTTGCCCGTCTGGATCGGGCTGTTGGTCTTCTGGGTTGAATTCCAAGAGAGCATATCCTTGCTCCCGCAAGCCCCTAACTAGATCAATACCAAAGGTGTCAGGTGTCGGCTGTCTCAGTTCGAGGCGAGTATTTGCAGGAGGATAAATAGAAACGATTTGATTTACCGCATCGGCTGCAATGTTTTGATTGACTGCCTCAGTGCCGTTGGCAAAATTTCCATATGGTGTCATATTTGCCGCACATCCAGCTAAGACCAGCACGATAAGTGCTATAAATATTATTATTGGGCGCATCGTTATTTCCTCCGGTTTATCGTAATGCGGTTCTGGCGGATACCAACGCCCGCGATCAGAATTGCTTTGTCGAAAACTCTGTCTATAATGTAGCGATTATTTTGGATGCGATAATTAACCATAATCATTTCTTCAGCAGAAAACAGTCCGCCTTCTTGCCCTAACACCATAAGGGCCGGGGCTTCAGTTTGAGCCATTGTGCTCGGCATTTGAATAATGGTCTTGACGCCATCATTATAAACACGAACCGGTTTCCAGGGAGCCTCACCGGAGAGCTCATATTCAAAAGACAGGTCGCCTAAATACTCGCCGGTTTGCTGGAGGGTTTGGGTTGTGTGTTGTTCCTTCTGTTCTTTACGGAGAGCATCCCACTTGGCCACAGAGTCTTCTGGGTACGAAAATGATACCATTGACATATATTGAGTACGATGGGACCGGAGCTTCATGTGATAGGAACGGCGGTTAGTGGCAACAAACAGTCCGGTTTCCAGCCCCACGTCCAACGGTTTGATAACAAGGTGAGTAATTTCATTCACACCGCTACCAGTTATCGCCGGATCAACTTGCCAGCGCACTGTATCTCCCAGATGAAGCCCAGTGACCCATTCGCCGGGTTGAAGAGCGATGTCACATACCTGGAATGGAGCACAAACTATGCTGGGTTGTTGTGCTCCGAATAAAAACCGAACTGAACCATCCGGCCCAGTTATAGGCTTCATACCGGTTCCAGACCCAGTTTGATATTTTTTTGCAATATCAATTGCTGCTTTTTCCTGGGGCGTTAATGTTATATTTTTTTTCGAGAAATACTTGTCGGCCATCTCATCAGCGAGTGACACTGCAGGTATCGCCAGAGTGGCAACCAAAACCATAGTGATAAGTTTCTTTTTCATAATAAATTGCCTCAATGATTAAAGAAGGCGCGACCAGGAAAAATCACGCACATAAACACCCATAGGATTCCTGCGAGTTTGCTCTTCTGTGGTCTTTTTTGTGTGCTCGGCGGTGTACACAGTGATAAGCGCGCGCTTCGTGACCGGCTGCGCACTGATGGCGCCTTGACGGTCGCGGGTGGTTTCAATCCAATCGACCTGCCAAGTATCGGGGGATTGTGGAAGAACTGATTTGATTTCCACATTCACCATTTCTTTTGCTGCGCGTTTGAATGGACTACTATCTTCCGTGCTATTCATCCATTCATTCATTTTCACCGTTGCTGGATCGTTTGGTGATAGTTTGGCATATACACGAAAAATCGCGGCGCGTTGTAAGGCCACATCTGGGGACACAAGGCGGGCGTCGGTGATGAATTCGGCCACCGAGGCATGTATAATCCGTGGATCGGTCCTTGATGTAGGTGTAATCA
>JASJGU010000408.1:0-13938 GCA_033791385.1 Desulfuromusa sp. | reverse complement strand
CGGTGATAAATGCCATTTCTCTGTTGTTGATTGTCGGAACTTTCTGTCTGGTCATGGTTAATCTCTATTTCAGCAAGAAAAAAGATTAATCTTCTGAAGATAGCATCATTCCGGATGAGCCAGGCGCTTTGGGTGGCTATTCTCTTTACTAAAACAAATCCAGCATTCTCCTTGCCCCCTTCTGATTCCAGTTGCACTAAAAATGAAATCTGCTATTCTCCAGAAAGACAGGGGCAGGCTTGCAATTTACCTTTTAGGGGGGAGCTCTATGGCGCGCAAACCACGTTTACATTTTCCCGGTGCTGTTTATCATGTCACCTTGCATGGCAACGGCAATCAACCTACTTTTTTTGATGCGACCGATCATACCCGCTTTCTCTTGTTAATCCAGGAAGGGATCGAGAAGTTTGGGCATAAAGTCCACGCTTACTGTCTGCTGCCAAATGCTCTTCAGTTGGTGATTGAAGTTGCCGATGTAACCCTCTCACGCATTATGCAGCAACTTGGTTTCCGCTATACCCGTTGGTTCAACGATTGGCATAGCCAGGTTGGTCATCTGTTTCAGGGTCGTTACAAGGCAATCCTGGTCAATCCGGAAGACTACTTGCTTGATCTGGTGCGTGAAGTTCATTTGTCACCGGTGCGTTCAGGCATTGAAAATGATCCGATGCGATATGCCTGGAGTAGTCATCGGGCGTATTGTGGCAGAGAGAAAGTGCTCTGGTTAAGTACTGAAAGAACATTTCTGCAGCTTGAAGAGACCGGCGTGCGGGCCATGATGAAGTTTCATGTTTACGTCAATGAGGGTGCGGAAACCAAGCCAGAGACCGATTTTAACCGTGGTAGCGAGAGCGATCCGCGAGTTTTGGGTGATGAGGAATTTATCCGTGGAGTGATGAAGCTTTCCCGGCAAAAGTATCAGCCGAAAGTCAATCCGGAAAAAATTGTACAGATTGTGCTGAACCGTTACAAACTTACAGAAGAGGAACTGGCGGCTCCGGGAAAAAATCGACACTGCTCTGAAGCCCGAGCCTATCTGGCCTGGCTATTCTTGGAGACCGGGTGCGGCACTTTGACCGCCCTTGGTGAACGGCTTGGCCGCGATGTCTCCTCACTCAGTTCAGCAGTACGGCGACTCCAGTTGAAGGCCAAAAAAGACGAAAATACTGCTGACAAATATCAGCAGTTGATGAATCGGGTGCGACGTTGAAAAATACGGAAAAATTGAGTTTCAGTCCTACCGGTGTCATCAGAACCCCTTATCTAGAGGCTGCACCCTATCAACCAGTTGACACTGATGATCAGGAATTTTATCTGCAACTGAAGCCTGAATATGTAGCCGGTTTGAAGGACCTCGACACGTTTACCTATATCTATATTCTCTATTTTATCGACCGTTTGAAAACTGCCCCTAAAATGGAGGTTTCACCTCCGTGGTCGGCCGGGAAGCAGGTCGGCCTGTTCGCTAGCCGCTCGCCAGTACGCCCCAACCCTATCGGGCTAAGTGTTGTCAGGATCAAGAGAATCGTCGGGAACCGGGTTTACACTTCCGGGCTGGATGTATTTGACAACACACCGCTTCTCGATATTAAACCCTATATCAATGATCTTGATAGTAAGTGCGACGCAAATAACGGTTGGGTTCAAACTCTTGATGAGGATGAGCACCTGGCTTTGCATATTCAGGGAATTCCGCATGATTATTGAAGAAAGAGATGATGTGGTCTCCGTTCAGACGAAAAGATTACCAATCCGGGGAGTTTAATTTTTATAACTGTCACGGCCTTGAACTGTATACAGTATTCACACTGGGAAGAGAAAAAAATGGATAATGCCAGGTTATTTTCTTGGTAACATATTGTATTAACGCATAGTTATGAAACTGTTTAATTCCATCGCCAAGAAACATTATAATATAATTGTTGACAAGAAAGAGGCGTTCCGCTAGAAGATATGTGGTTTATTTACGCTGCTGAAGAATGTGTGAATACACAACGGAAACGTGCGCAGGAAGATATCAAAAACTCTGGCGCATAAATTTCCACTTTAATGGAGACATGATTCATTATGATCGAACAGTATTTGGTCGAATATATGTATGTGTGGGCGCTTTTGGCCATGGGAATTGTCTGTGGTTTGGCTCCGCTGATTATCTCCGCGCTTTTTGCGCCGCGCGAGTTGTTTAGTAAAACTCGGGAAACATATGAGTGTGGTATGGATCCCTTTGGCACGGCATGGAATATCCGCTTTGATGTTTCTTACTATCTCTATGCACTTATTTTTCTGGCTTTTGATGTTGATGTTCTATACCTGTTTCCTGTTGCCACTGCCTTTGACAAGGTGTCTGCAGCGCGGGGAATTTCTGAAATTGTGATTTTTGTTGGTATTTTGTCTCTGGCGATTGTTTATGCCTGGGTTAAGGGAGTATTTACGTGGCCGAACAGAAGAAAAGCCTGCTAAACGTCCACTCCTATACCAAGGAGTGTATGGAGCGCTATGATGGTGCTTCTGTGCAGCGAACCAAAACTTCAGAGGCTTCACCTCTGATCCAGATGAAGTTGACTGATGCAATTTTTGATCTGTGTCGGGCCAATTCTCTCTGGCCTCTTACCTTTGGCCTTTCCTGTTGCGCTATCGAGATGATGTGCTGTGGTATGGCTCGTTTTGACCTGGCTCGCTATGGGGCCGAGGTCTTTCGACCCTCTCCGCGTCAGTCTGACCTGATGATTGTTGCTGGTACGGTCAACCGTAAAATGGCTCCTGCTCTTGTGACTCTGTATGAGCAGATGCCGGCTCCCCGTTACGTTATCGCTATGGGCAACTGTGCTGTGGCGGGTGGTCCCTTCGATGTTGAAGCAAACTACGATGTTGTCCTCGGTGTTGATAAACTGATTCCTGTTGATGTTTATGTTCCTGGCTGCCCACCACGCCCGGAAGCTTTGATTGAAGGTATCCTGCAATTACAGCAAAAAATTACCGGCAAGCGTTTCCCATTCCCGCAGAACAAGATGCCGGAGGGAGCGTAAAGCAATGGATATCAATACAGTAAAAGAGCAGTGGAAGACTCTGTCAACGGCTATTGAGGAGATTGATTATGCTGTCAGTGGCCATGACTACAGTGTTTGTCTTGAGCGTGACAAGGTGCGTGACTTTGCTGCAATGATGCTCGATGCGGGCTTTTATCTGGTTGATCTGATGGCGGTGCATGTGACTCCGGCTATCGAAGTGGTTTATCAGTTTGCCCATTTCGAAACACGTTGTCGGGTTCTGGCGCGTGCTTTTGTTGATGATCAAATTGAAATCCAAACAATTTCCGATATTTATCCGGGCGCTAATTGGCACGAACGTGAAACCCGTGATTTTCACGGGGTGGTGTTTGTTGGTCACCCCTACCTTGAGCCGTTGATTCTGGCTGAAGAGGATGTGGATCTGAAACCACTGCTGAAGGATGAAGCAAAGCTCAAAGATGTCGAGGCTGTCAGGCGTAAGCCACCGGAGCCTCAGCCAGAGCCTAAGGCTAAACCTGAAGTCGTTAAAAGTCAGGAGCAGAGCTGATGGCTATGGACATTAAAGTACTAGAAGACGATAGGCATCATCGCTACGTATTGAATATGGGACCGCAGCACCCAAGTACCCACGGTGTGTTGCGTGTACTGTTGGAGCTTGAGGGTGAATATGCGATGAACCTTCTGCCCGTCCTAGGCTATGGACACCGCTGCCACGAGAAGATTGCCGAGTTCAAGCCGGCTAAATCGTTTATGCCCAATACTGCACGAATGGATTATCTGGGTGCATTGATTTACAACCATGGTTTCGCTCAGCTACTGGAAAGAGCTGCCGGGATTGAAGTTCCTGAGCGAGTCGAGTATATCCGCGTCATTACTTCAGAGCTTAACCGGATCCAGAGTCACCTGCTTTGGTATGGAGCCTATTTGCTTGATCTGGGTGCATTTACCCCGATTATGTATGCTTTTGACGATCGCGAACATATTCTCGATATTCTTGAAGATGTCACCGGTTCGCGTCTGACCTACTGTTACTTTCGGGTTGGTGGGGTGAGCAAAGATATCGATGATAAATTTGTCACCAGCACCAGGGCTTTCATCGATCGCTTGCGAGGCCGATTCCCGATGTACGAAGATCTGGTTAATGGCAACGTTATTTTGCAAAAACGTTTAATTGATGTTGGCGAACTCACTCCCCATATCTGCGCACGTTATGGTATCACCGGTCCGATGCTGCGTGGCACTGGTGTTGCTTACGACCTGCGTCGTGCGGAGCCATATTCAATTTATTCAGAATTCGATTTTGAGATTCCAACCGAAACCAAGGGAGACTGTATGGCTTCCTTCTTGGTGCGTTTTCGCGAAATGGAACAGAGTCTTCGAATCATTGAGCAAGCCCTGGATCGGCTGCCAGAGGGTCCAATCATGACCCCTAAGGTGCCGAAGAAATTGAAAATTCCGGCTGGTGACTACAATAGTTCTGTTGAGGCGCCACGTGGTGAGCTTTCGTACTATCTTGTTTCTGATGGATCAGACGTCCCGTACCGTCTCAAAGTGAGGACGCCGTCCTATTCTAATCTCAGCGTCGTTCCTGAAATGTGCCAGGGGATGCTGCTTTCAGATGTGGTATCGTCAATGGGCTCTCTGGATTTGGTAATCCCCGAGATTGACAGGTAGGGTATATGGAAACCTTTTATAGTATTCTTCCGGAGCTGATTCGGATTGTTGTCTGTGCCGTATGTGGAGCCGTTATTGTGTTTGGTAATGCACTGGTCATGGGTTATGCCGAGCGAAAACTGGCGGGTCACATCATGCTTCGTCCCGGTCCGATGGAGGTTGGCCCCCACGGGATTTACCAGTTGGTGGTAGACGGCTTGAAATTGATGGGCAAGCAGTTGGTTGTGCCGGCTAAGGCTGACCATCTGTTGTTCAGGTTCGCACCGCTGCTCGCGTTTGCCCCGGTTTTTGTGCCACTGCTGGTTCTTCCATTCAGTGAAAAACTCCAAGGGTTTGATCTGGATATTGGGCTGTTGGTGATCTTGGCACTTGCCTCGATAAACCTTCTGGCAATTTTAATAGGCGGCTGGGCATCTAATAACAAGTACTCTTTGTTAGGTGTCTTCCGCGCAGTTTCTCAAAATGTCGCTTATGAAATTCCCATGCTGCTCTCATTGCTATCGATTATCTTCATGACGAATACCTTTAGTTTGAAAGCGGTTGTTGCGGCGCAGAGTCCTGTCTGGTTTATCGTCATTCAACCTTTGGCTTTTTTGATTTATCTGGTCTCTGTTGTTGCTGAAACCAACCGGGCACCATTTGACTTGCCAGAAGCTGAGAGTGAGCTGACCGCTGGTTTCCATACCGAATATAGTGGTATGAGCTTCAGTCTGTTCGTGTTGGGTGAATATGCCAACATGTTTATTGTCAGCAGCGTTGCCACGGTGTTCTTCCTTGGTGGTAGTTCAGGGATTCCACTGCCGTACTTTGAGTACAGTGGGATTATCTGGTTTATGTTAAAGGTTTATACGCTGATGTTCTTTCTGGTCTGGATTCGCTGGACTTATCCCCGGACACGTTTTGATCAGTTGATGAATTTTTGCTGGAAATACTTGATTCCATTCGCTCTGGTTAACCTCCTTATTACTGTCGTGATGGTGAAGCTGTTATGAAGTCCTATTTCTCAGAGTTATTTACGGGAGCATGGAGTCTTATCCTTGGCTTGAAAATCACGCTCAAGGCACTGTTCTCACCGATTGTTACTTACCAGTATCCACGCGAGAAGCTTGTGGTCACCCCGAACTATCGTGGCCATATAGATCTGATTAAAGATGCAGAAACTGGTGCGCATAAGTGTATTACTTGCGGAAGCTGTATGCGGGAATGTCCATCAGATTGTATCTTTCTTGATGGTGAAAAGCGTGAAGGTGTAAAGGGGAAAGCACTGACGATATTTACCCTCAACTTCACCAAGTGCAGTTTGTGCGGAGCCTGTGTTGAAGTTTGCCCGACTGATGCTCTCGATTACTCTAACGAGTATGAACTCGCAGGTTTTACTCGTGAAGAATATCACTTCGACCTCTTAAAGAGAGTGGAGGAACGGGAATGATCGTTTATAAGTACATCGCTGAAGTTCTCTTTTATGCTTTGGTGATTCTGACCTTTGCAGGCGGCATTATGGCAGTCAGATCCAAGCTGCTTATGCATGCTGTGCTGGGTTTGGCGGCGACACTATTTGGTGTTGCCGGCCTCTATTTTCACCTTGGGAGCCCTTTCCTGGCAATGATGCAAATCCTGATTTATGTCGGTGCTGTGTGCATCATCATTGTCCTGGGGGTCATGCTCGGTAATACCCCGGATCAGTTGGCAGCTAAACACCTGACTGGCAAGAATCTACCTTTGGCTTTACTCGCTTGTTCGACCGGCTTTATCGCCTTGTTTGTCGCTACGATAGCTCGAACCGAGTTTACAGTGGCGACAGAGAAAGTTGGCGATATGTCGATAGAATTTGTCGGCGAAAGCCTTTTATTACAATACTGCATGGCCTTTGAATTGATTTCGGTCCTGTTGCTAACAGCTATTCTTGGTGCCATTATCCTGGCACGTGGCGGCCGGGAGGAAAAAACACCATGATGATCAGTGGCAATTTGAACACCTATCTGATTATTTCAGCTGTTTTGTTGGTCATCGGTTTATACGGGATGATGCAGCACCGCTCATTGATTGGCATGCTGATTTCAAGCGAGTTCATCCTCAATGGGGCTGCATTAAACTTTATGGCTTTTAATAGCTTTGTTGCACCTAACCCGGCTGTTGGACAGATCTTTGTTTTGTTCATTATGGGAATAGCCGCTGCAGAAGCGGCGATTGTGGTCAGTATTATCATTGCGGTGTACCGCAAGTATCGTAATGAAGATCCTGAAGAGCTTCAGGATCTGAAACTGTGATAATGCTCGTCTGACGTTTTGCAATTGGTAACAGCAGTTACGTGAATCTGCTAGCACGACACACCACTTGAGAAAGAACATGCAATGAACACAATTATCACCAGCAAAATTATTATAACAATGCTGATCCCAATGATTACGGCTTTACTTGTCATGATTTCGGGGAAAAAGCCGAACTTGCGTGACAGTTGGTCGACGATCGGTGCGATCCTGACTTTTGTCTCAATTCTGACTTTTCTGCCCGTAATTCAGGGCGGGGATCAGCTTCAGTACACCTTGTTTGAACTTTATCCCGGGGTCACTGTAAAGCTGAATCTGGATCCACTTGGGGTGATTTTCGCCATGGTGGCATCTTTCCTGTGGATCTTAGCCAGTCTCTATTGTGTTGGTTATATGCGTGGGCTCGATGAGCATGCCCAGACCCGGTTTTATGTCTGTTATGCTGTCTCGGTTGGTGCTGCAATGGGGGCCGCTTTTGCTGGCAACATGTTTACCCTGTATTTGTTCTACGAAATCGTTTCAATCTTTACCTATCCTCTGGTTATGCATCATCAGGACAAAGAAGGATACGCTGGTGCAAAAAAATACATCGTTTATTTGATGTTTACCTCCAAAGCGTTCCTGTTGCCGGCCATGGTGATCATCTATGTCCTTTGTGGGACTCTTGATTTTAACTCCGCCAGTATCGCTCACGGAATTTTCCCGCCCGATGCAGATCGTTTTGTTGTCGGTATTGCCTATGTGCTCTGTTTGTTTGGCTTTGCCAAAGCAGGCATTATGCCTTTTCACAACTGGCTGCCCGATGCAATGGTCGCACCGACTCCAGTCAGCGCATTGCTGCATGCCGTTGTTGTTGTCAAGGTTGGTGTCTTCTCAATTTGTCGTGTCATGTTGTCAGTTTTTGGTACCGACATCCTTGCTGAGACGGGTTTGGGTTTGCTGACCGCATATTTTGTCTCATTTACCATTTTGACCGCTTCGGTCATTGCTCTCACCAAGACCAATCTCAAAGCAAGACTGGCTTATTCAACTGTCAGCCAACTGTCCTATATTGTTCTCGGTGTGGCTATGCTGACGCCGAATTCTATTACTGGTGGCTTGATTCATATTGCGAACCACGCATTCGCCAAAATCACCTTGTTCTTTGCTGCTGGGTGTATTTTTGTTGCCAGCGGGAAAAAAGATATCTCTGAAATGGGCGGACTCGGCAAGCGAATGCCTTTTACTATGGTGGCATTCGGCCTTGCTTCACTGGGGATGATTGGTGTTCCCCCGGTTGGTGGTTTTGTTACTAAGTGGTATCTGGCTTTGGGAACGATTGATATCCATAACTGGATTTTACTTAGTGTTTTGCTGGTAAGTAGTTTACTCAATGCAGGTTATTTTGTGCCGGTTGTCTTGAAGGCATTTTTTGGCAAACCACTGCCTGCTGATGAAGGGCTAACCACCAGTCTTGAGGGTAAGCCGCTGATAATGTTTATGGTTATTCCGCTGGTTATAACTGGAGCAATCTCGGTTCTGATTGGTGTTTACCCTAACTTGTTCCTGGACCTCATTAACCTTATGGTGAAGTCATGATTGTAAATTTCCTAACGTACTTGCGGGAAAGACCAAGTCTGCTGAAATGGTTATTTCTGGCCTATTTAGCCTTTGCGCTGGTCTTTGATTTCTTTGCTGACCGTTCTCATGCTCATTTTTGGGGCGATCATCTGGTCGGCTACTGGGCCGTGTTCGGATTGGTGGGATGTCTGGCAATGATTGTATTCTGTAAAGGGCTATCGCACGTATGGCTGGAGAGGGACAAGGATCATTATGACAAGTAGTATATTTATGCATCCAGCCACCATGTTCATCATTGGTGCGCTGCTCTTGCCTTTAGCTAAGAAGTTTAATGTCCAAAAAGTCTGGTTGGTCTTGGTACCGCTGGTGGCTTTTATCCAGATTAAATTTTTACCTGAATCCTTCGGCAATGTTGAATGGCTTGGTTTTGAGTTGCAATTTGGCCGAGTTGACCAGTTGACGATGGTCTTTCTCCATGTTTTCACCTTAATGGCACTGATCGGTAGTATTTTTGGCCTTCATGTCAAAGAGAGTGGCCAGCACGTAGCAGCGTGGCTGTATGTCGCAGGTTCTTTGGGAACAACGCTGGCTGGCGATTATTTGACGGTATTTATTTTTTGGGAGCTGATGGCTTTTGCTTCCGTCTTCCTGATCTGGTATCGCAAGCGGAAGCGTTCCATCGACGCAGGCTATCGCTACCTGTTGGTGCATACTTTTGGTGGCCTGGTGTTGCTGGGTGGCATCTTTCTCCGCTACCAGAATGTTGGTGATCTAAACTTTGAATGGATATCTGTAGATCACGCTACTCTGGCTGATTATCTGATTATGATTGGTTTCATGCTCAATGCGGCCGTTCCACCAATCCATGCCTGGCTTCCTGACGCTTATCCTGAAGCAACGGTCACTGGTGCCGTGTTTATGTGTGCCTTTACGACAAAAACTGCGGTGTATGTCTTGGCCCGTGGCTTTGCCGGCTTTGAAACTTTGGCAATTATGGGTGCCATTATGACCCTGTATGGGGTTTTCTACGCGGTTATTGAAAACGACGCACGGCGCATTCTGGCATACCACATTGTCAGCCAGGTCGGTTACATGGTTTGCGCCGTTGGTATAGGTACTGAAATGGCAATCAACGGTGCCAGTGCTCATGCCTATGCCCATATTCTTTATAAGGCCCTGTTGTTCATGGGTATTGGTAGTGTTCTGGAAATGACAGGACGCTCCAAACTCAGTGAGTTGGGCGGATTATACAAGTATATGCCATTCACGATGATCTTTACCGTTATTGGTGGAATTGCGATCTCTGGCTTCCCTCTGACCAGTGGTTTTATCAGTAAATCGATGATTATTACAGCGGCCGGAAATAACCACCAGCTGGTGATTATGAGTATGTTGCTACTGGCAGCGGTTGGTACTTTTTTATCTGTCGGAATTAAATTACCCTACTATGTTTTCTTTGGCCCCAAGGATAGTGGTCTTAAGCCCAAAGAAGCCCATTGGAATATGCAGGTCGCAATGTTCATGGCAGCCTTTATGTGTATCTTCCTCGGCTTTTACCCCGATTATCTGTACGACATGTTGCCTTACGCGGTGAATTACCATCCTTACACCAGTTACCATTTGACCGAAACATTCCATCTACTTGGCTTCACTGGCCTCGGTTTTTATATCATGGTCAAATATCTCAAGCCACATGATGTTTCTAATCTTGATCTTGATTGGTTCTACCGTCGCGGTGCTGTCTGGTTCATGTGGGTTGCAAGTAAGCCGGTTAATGCAACAAATGAATGGGTCAGCAATATTTACCAAACCGTCGGTTTGCGGCTGACTATGGCGTTGGCACGTGCCTTATCCTGGTTTGACTGGGAAGGCATCGATTGGGCTCTTGATGGCAGCGCCCGTGGTGTTGTCAAGGGTGGAGAACAGGTACGTCAGTTTCAAACCGGGAAGTTGCAGCACTACATTGGTGCTGCGGTGGCTCTGTTGTTCATTGTGCTAATAGTTGTGGTTCTGATCTAACCCTGTCTGCTGGTTGACGGTTGGGAAATTACTCATAGACAGTAGGAAGTCATGGAAAACTATCTAATCCTTAATACATTGAATTATCCGATTTTATCGATGCTGCTGATACTGCCGGTGGTCGGAGCAATTGTGGCCATGTTTTTGCGTGGTGATACGGTACTCAAAATCTGGGGCCTGGTTGTCACCGTGGTGACCGCCATCATCTCAATACCGTTATGGACCCGTTTTGATCAAACCACAGCAAAGTATCAATTTGCGGAGTTGCGTCACTGGTTCCCAGCGTTAGATCTTGATTTCGTCCTTGGTGTTGATGGCATCAGTGTTCTTCTGGTGCTGCTCACCACCCTCGTAATGCCCTTGTGTATTTTGTGTTCCTGGACTTACATCAAAACCCGCTGGAAAGAATTCGTCATCGTTACATTGCTGATGGAAACAGCTATGCTCGGGGTTTTTGTCAGTCTGAATACCGTATTGTTCTATATTTTCTGGGAGGGGATGCTTGTTCCTATGTATCTGATCATCGCGATCTGGGGTGGAGCACGCAAAGACTATGCAGCAATCAAGTTTTTCCTCTATACGTTTACCGGCAGTATCTTTCTGCTGGTTGCCATTATTGCTATGTACATCACGACCGGAACCTTCTTCATCCCGGAGTTGATGGGTCATAGCTACAGCTTCGCATTTCAAGTCTGGATTTTTCTGGCATGTGCTATTGGCTTTGCCATCAAAATGCCAATGTTTCCTTTCCATACCTGGTTGCCCGCAGCCCACGTTGAAGCTCCGGTTGCCGGATCGGTTATCCTGGCCAGTATTTTGCTGAAAATGGGAGGTTACGGTTTTCTGCGCTTCTGTCTGCCAATGGCACCCGCAGCAACCTTATACTTTGTGCCGTTACTGATTGGAATGTCGCTCATCAGTATTATCGTTGGCGGTTATTTGGCTTTAGGCCAATCAGATATTAAAAAGTTGATCGCCTATTCTTCGGTTGGACATATGGGTTTTGTCACCCTGGGAATTTTCCTTCTCAATGATGCCGGGATCAAAGGTGCCATGCTGCAGATGCTCAATCATGGCATTACAACGGGCGCTCTGTTTATCCTGATCGGTATCATTTATGAGCGCACTCATAGCCGTGAGATTGCTGATAACAGTAAGCTGGGGATGTTTATGCCGATCTACGTAACATTTTTGGGCATATTCTCACTGTCTTCACTTGCTTTCCCGGGGACCAACAGTTTTGTCAGTGAGTTTCTGGTGCTTTTTGGTGCTTTCGATAAATACCCACTGGTTGGTGCCATTTCAATTCTCGGTGCTATTTTAGCGGCTGCCTACATGTTGCGCTTGCTGCAAAAAATGGTCTGGGATGATTCAGATGGCCACGCACACCATGGTGATCATGGGGATGATAGTAGTCATGCTTTGATCGACTGTAACTATCGAGAAATTATTCAGCTGGGGTTTTTAACTATCTTTGTTTTTTGGATCGGTCTCCATCCGACTCCTTTGCTGGATATGATGGATAGCACTGTGGCTCACCTTCTGCATCAAATTGATGCTGGCAGTATAATGCCAGAAGCGGTTAAGCATGGTGAGAGTCACGCCTTGCTGGAAAATGCAGGTACTTGGATCAAGAACCTCTTTTAACTAAGAATCGGATCAATTTATGTTAAACACGATTTTTCTGCCAGAAATTGCCCTGATGCTAACGGCTCTGGTCTTGTTCTTCATGACCTTGGGCACCTTTCGCACAGGTACGGTTCAGGCAACTAGTCTGGTGCTTACTGCGATCACTTTAATCGTTACCTTTGCCAGCATTGGTACTCAGGGTCTGATGTTTTATGATGTATATCAGATCGATGCCCTGTCTCAATTGTTCAAAGTGGTGATTGTTTTTGGTTTATTCCTGATTTTTTTCCTTGGCAGCGGTTTGACTGGAATCCAGGACAAATTACACACTGAATACTATATGTTTCTGGCAGTAAGTGCCCTGGGTTTAATGTTTTTAAGTAGTTCTGTTGAACTGTTGACCATTCTGCTCAGCCTGGAGATCTCATCTTTTGCTCTCTATGTCGTTATTCCATTTCGCTGCGGTCAGGGACGAATTCATGTTGAAGCTGGAATTAAATACATTTTGTTTGGGGCAGTTTCAACCGGATTGACTCTCTATGGAATGAGTTATATTTTTGGCCTGGCACACACAACCTATTTATCAGAACTCGCAGAGAAAATGCCAGCGCTGGTAGCTACGCAGCCTTTAGCCGTTATTGCCGTGGTGCTCGTGATGACTGCGTTCTTCTATAAGTTAGCAATGTTCCCCATGCATTTCTGGACCCCTGATGTTTATCAAGGTGCTGCGAATGAAACCACAAGCTTTGTCGCAACGCTTCCCAAGGTTGGCGCCGTATTGCTGCTGTTGCGGTTAGTTGCCGTTGCTGGATTTGATGTTTCACAGGTCACTTGGGTACTGGCTACAATTGCAGTTCTTTCGATGACTCTGGGTAACTTTAGTGCCTTGGTGCAAACTGATTTAAAGCGCTTGCTCGCCTATTCAAGTATCGCTCATGCCGGCTATGTCATGCTTGGGATTTTGACCGGTGCTGAGTTGGGTATGGCAGCGGCTGTATTTTATGTTATTGGCTACCTGTTAATGAACCTTGGTGTTTTTTATGTCATCTACAATATTGCTCCAGAGGGTCAAAATGTTACCTTTGATGACCTTAAGGGGTTGTCGCGGCGCTCTCCGCTGCTGGCTTTAACTCTACTAGTTTCAGTTTTCGGTATGGCGGGTATCCCTCCAACCATCGGTTTTATTGGTAAATTTATGATTTTTACCGGGGCGATCCACGAAGGTTTCTACGCTTTGGTCATTATTGCAGTGATGAATGCGGCGGTTGCAGCGTTTTATTATCTGAAAATGGCGAGAGCTGCTTACTGTGCTGCAGATGATGAGAAGGATGTAATTATTCTCCCATTCGGGGCAAAGATTATGGGGACCTTTTTCATCCTCGCAATTATATTGATCGGTTCGTTGCCACAAAGTCTTTTGGCCGCAGCCAAGGCAGCAGTAGTCTCCCTGCTTTAACTGAATACGACCAATACCCATTTGTAGAAAGGCTCATCTTTACCGGATGGGTCTTTTTATGCTTCGCTATAGGTAGTTATTTGAACTGTACTAATCAGGGCACGTTCCAGGTCATTGTGACTCTACAGTAAATTCAACTTTATCTTGACAATTTTACAATTGACCATATATTATTCGCGGTTGCAGCACAATTTCTGTGTTTGTGGTTTTTGCTCAATGATATAGGAGAATAATAACAATGTATGCGGTGATCAAGACCGGAGGCAAACAGTACAAAGTTTCCGAAGGCGACCTGTTTAAGGTCGAAATGATCGACGGTGCGGTG
>JASJGU010000407.1:0-5146 GCA_033791385.1 Desulfuromusa sp. | reverse complement strand
GGGGGTCTGGTTGCTTTATTTGGAAGCCTGGCTCCGCGTGGTGCCATATTCAAGCGTTCGGCGGCGGACAAAAATCTGTTTGAAAAAGAGGGACGCGCTGTCGTCTTCAGCTCATTGCAAGACCTCGCTGACCGGATTGACGACCCCGACCTGGATGTCACCCCCGAAGATTTCCTTGTGTTGCAAAATGCCGGACCGCGCAGCGAGTCAGGGATGCCTGAGGCCGGATACATCCCGATTCCAGCCAAACTAGCACGGGCCGGCGTCAAGGATATGATCCGTATGTCTGATGCCCGCATGAGTGGTACTGCTTACGGTACAGTAATCCTACACATTACACCTGAAGCTAGTATCGGTGGCCCCCTTGGCTTGGTTCGCAACGGTGACCGAATCCGACTCAGTGTAGAAAATCGACTGCTTGACCTGTTAGTAGACGAGAAAGAATTGATTCGTCGTCGTGCCGAAGTTGAATCTAAGGGCAATCCTGAGTTGAAGGTTGCTACACGTGGATACTCAAAACTCTACTCTGACTTTGTTCTTCAAGCGGATGAAGGATGTGATTTCGATTTTTTGAGAAACAAATAAAGATCATAATTCAAGGGTCTAGTTTCCTCTGATTTTGCTGAGTTAATTCTAGTTTGTTACTTCGCTTTTGAAGCAAAGCGCTTCGGTTTAACTTTTTGAAGGCAGTGTTTATACTGCCTTCTTTTTTTTCATAATTTGGAACGCGTTGAAAATTAAAGGTAGATCACCCCGTTATGTCAGAAAAACAGTCCAGATCCTGGCATCGGCCAGAAATTTTCCTGCTGCTGCTGAGCTTCGCTGTCCCGCTGAGTTTTGCTGGCTGGCAGGCGCTACTGAATAATTTTGCTATTGAACAGGCTGCCTTCACCGGACGCGAGATCGGGATTCTGCAATCGTTGCGGGAGATTCCTGGTTTCCTTGCCTTCGGTGTAGTTTTTTTGCTTCTGCTGTTTCGTGAGCAAACGCTTATAATATTAGCCCTGCTGCTGCTTGGCATCGGCACAGCTCTGACCGGATTCTTTCCTTCGATTATCGGTCTCTACCTGACCACGGTGCTGCTGTCGATCGGGTTTCACTACTATGAAGCCATTCAAACCTCTCTTGCCCAGCAGTGGGTCAAAAAAGAGCGCGCGGCCGAGACCTTTGGCAAGTTGCTCGCGTTCGGGGCTGCTGCTGCGATCGTCGCTTTCGTTCTAATCTGGCTGGGAACAGCCCTGTTTGCTCTTGATTATCGGTAGCTTTATCTGGGTTTAGGCAGCATGACCATCTTAATCACCTTGTTTGTCTGGCGGACATTCCCGCAATTTCCGCAGAAGACAGTTCAGCATAAGCATATGCTGATGCGCCGCAGGTATTGGCTTTATTATGCGCTGGTCTTCATGTCGGGCGCCCGGCGGCAAATTTTTACGGTATTCGCTGGCTTTCTGATGGTTGAGAAATTCTCGTACTCGGTCAGTGAAATCGCCCTATTATTTATGGTGAACGCCGCTTGTAATATCTTTGTCGCCCCACAGATCGGTCGCTTGATCGATCGGGTTGGTGAACGGAATGCACTCATTCTGGAATATAGTGGCTTGGCTTTGATTTTCTGTAGCTATGCTTTGGTTGAAACGGGCTGGATTGCCGCAGTCCTGTATGTTTTTGATCATCTCTTTTTTGGCCTAGCGATCAGTTTGAAAACTTATTTTCAAAAGATTGCCGCCCCGGCTGATATCGCCTCGACCGCGGGAGTCAGTTTTACCATCAATCATATTGCTGCCGTCGTTATCCCCGTGGTGTTTGGACTCATATGGCTTAACTCGCATGCCATGGTATTTTATCTCGGTGCCGTCATGGCCGTGGTTTCATTATTGCTGTCAATCCTGATCCCCCGTCATCCGGAGCAGGGACGCGAAACCCGTTTGGCTATCAAGCCGGCAACCTAATGACGGCTACGCCCTCACACCGAAGACGCATTTCTACTGAATGGGAAAGCGCTTCCGTTAAGGTTTAACCGGACTTGGTCTATAATACACAAGCTATCGGAGTCCCCTTAGCAGAGAAACATCAACGTGATTCTTTACACGTTTCTCCGGGTGTTCAAAATCATCATTCGCGTCTTCAACCTTGAGCCCTATGTGGCTCGGTTGATTATCGGAGCATAGAGCCCACACGTCCTCAAATGAATTGGAGTTTCGATGATGACCAATACTCACTTGATCTACTTTTCTCCGACCAAAACAACGAAGAAAGTTATTGAAAAACTGGCAAAAGGGCTCGGTTCAGACCAGATTAAACATTACGATCTGACCTTTGCGGATGCTGTTTGTGACGAACCCATCAACGACGGTGTTGCCGTCATCGGCATTCCAGTCTATGGGGGCAGGGTCCCGCAACTCTTCCTGGATCGTCTGCAGCGATTAACATCCACAGGCGTTCCGGCGGTGCTGGTGGCACTTTATGGTAACAGGGAATACGAAGATGCCCTTGTTGAATTGAGAGATGTTGCCATTGCTGCAGGATTTTCTGTTGTCGCCGCCGCTGCCTTTATCGGGGAGCATTCCTTCTCGACGACTGCTCAACCAATAGCTGCCAATCGTCCAGACAGGATAGATTTGCAAAAGGCAACAGATTTCGGGCTGGCGATTGCCGCTGCGCTTCAAATAAGTACTGAGCCGGGCCTACCTGACATCCCCGGAAATGTGCCCTACAAAGAGCGCGTTCCGCTAGGCGGAATCTCCCCAGTAACCGACCGAAATCGCTGCACTCTTTGTGGAACCTGTGCTGAAGTTTGCCCGACATTTGTGATTACTGTGAGCGCAGAGGTTGGAACCAATGCCGAAAAATGTGTCATGTGCTGCGCCTGCGTTAAAGACTGTCCTGAAAACGCCAGAGACTTGATTCATCCCGCGGCACAATCCAGACGCGACACGCTTTTTCAGAACTGCAGCACACGCAAGGAGCCGATCACATTTATCTGGCTCCCCAAAGCCATACCGCCTCACGCGGGATAGGAAGAGATAGCCGGTGCCGTTGTCTGTGAGGTGTTAGACGACGGCTGGGGTTGTAGCGTCAATCCTGACGACACCTTGCATTGACATGAGAAAATCCCTATTATTGACTGTTGGTCTGGGGAGAGGAATTGTCGCCCGGATAGAAAAGCAGATATCAGAAAAAGCCAAAGCAGAAGAAAAAAATAACCTCAGAGAGAAAAGTCATGTCCCTACAAAAAAAAGCAGTAATAATAGCTATCGGCAATGAACTGGTTGAGGGAAAAATTGTAGATACAAACAGTGCACATATTTCCCACATTCTCATGGAAAACGGTTTTGAGATATCAAGCCATATGACCATTCCTGATGATAAAAATATCATGTACAAAACATTCAAAGACACAGCTTATTCGGATGCTGTCCTAGCAGTCATAACAGGGGGGCTCGGGCCGACGGTGGATGATATGACCCGTGAAGTGCTGGGCGAAGTCTTTGACCGGAAAGCAGTTCTAGATGAGACTGCCTGGGAGCAATTGGTTGAGCGGTTCAAGGGGTATCAGGCTGCCCCTACTGAGAATAATAAAAAACAGGCCTATCTCCCTGAAGGTTCCTCGCCGTTCTACAACAGCTGTGGCACAGCTCCCGGTTTTGGCCTGGAAGCAGAGGGAACTCACTTCTGTGTGATGCCCGGTATCCCCAGAGAAATGAAAACCATGCTTACAGAGAGTCTCGTTCCTTATATTACAGATAAACTCGGGGCACATCTTCCAGCGATTGAACACTATTTCAAGACACACGGAATAGGTGAATCTGCTGCAGGCAAACTTGTCGAAGAGCTGATGGAGCGGGGGCGCAAGCCAAGACTCGTTGTAACGGTCCAGGAAGGGGTGATGACGTTTAAACTTGCCGCGCGTGAAGGAACCGATCCTGAACTTCTTCAGAAAGATATAGATTTTATACGGGACCAATTTGAGGGGATGATTTGGGCTGAAGAAAATCTCTCGTTCCCTCAGTACATTGTAAATCTGTTCTGTGAGCACGATCTAAAACTCAGCCTTGCTGAATCGTGTACCGGCGGACTAGCTGCAGCAGGGATCGTATCGATACCCGGATGTTCAGATATGCTTATAGAGTCTGCTGTTACCTATTCAAATGAAATGAAAATAAAACGTCTTGGTGTTCGTGAAGAAACGTTGAAAGAATACGGTGCAGTAAGTGAAGAGACCGCTGTAGAAATGGCACTCGGTTCTATAAAAGAGTCAGGAGCCGATTTTTCTGGTTCAGTTGTGGGCATTGCCGGTCCCGGAACGGGAGCAGAGGATAAACCCGTTGGAACAGTCTGTTTTGCCGTAGCCGGGAAAAATGGGTACATAAAATCCTTCACCCGTCAGTGGCCCGGAGAACGGGAACTCGTCAGAAGCAGGTCAGTCATGCATCTCTACTGGATGATCCGTGAAGCAGTTCTCGGCTTGATAGACTAGCTACAGAGATTATAGCGAGGGGTAAAGTGACTCAACAACTCACCACTATACAGCACTACTCCTAAGCTAATGCCGAGTCGAGGAGTATCCCCTTACCTAAGACCTTGTCCCGTCTCCTTTTCACCCTCGCCCACCAGTTGAAAACCGCGCGTGAGTGTTATGACTTAAGAAAAGGCTTCCACCAATAGTATTCTGTGATAAATTGAGAGTCGGTTCAGAGCACTGTCCGTTGGTAAATGGTGGTAAAACACAAGTGCCCCGAATGCTCGTGATAAATCACATCATAAGTCCTTTTGATTGGCAATAAATGAATTTCCAGGTCCTGTTTGCCCTATTTGTAGCGTTGAATCTTGGGCTCACCTTTATGAACCTTCCCCCAGTTCTTGACACTCTGATGCCGTTGTATGGTGTCACTTATGGGGGACTTTCTATTCTGCTGAGCGCTTTGCTCTGGTCCCACTTGGCCATGCAAATCCCCGCCGGGGTCATTGCGGACCGGTTGGGGCTTCGCCCCACCTTAATTTTTGGTCTGGCTTGCATGAGTTTTGGCAATTTTTTACCAGCGCTATGGCCTGAGTTGGCCCTTGCTATTTTAGGCCGAGTGATCACGGGCATCGGTACGGGGCTCGTTTTTTTAACGGCAATGAAGCTCGTAGCACTTTATTCAAC
>JASJGU010000406.1:0-13647 GCA_033791385.1 Desulfuromusa sp. | reverse complement strand
GGAGTATTTAAATTGGCAAAACTGAGTGTAAATGTTGATCATATCGCAACAATTCGTCAAGCCCGTGGTGGTTCTGAACCCGATCCTGTGGCTGCTGCTGTTCTGGCTGAACTTGCAGGGGCGGATGGGATTACCATTCATTTACGTGAGGACCGGCGCCATATTCAAGACAGGGATGTTGACGTTCTGCGACAGACAATAAAAACTCGTTTGAATCTGGAAATGGCTCTAACCGATGAGATGGTGGCTATTGCGTTAAAAACCCTTCCTGATTCTGTCACTCTAGTTCCTGAAGGGCGTCATGAACTCACAACTGAAGGTGGCCTGGATGTTATTTCGTTGCAAAGCACGCTGAAACAAAAGATTTCTTTGCTTAAGCAGGCCGGAATCATTGTCAGCTTATTTATTGAGCCCGACATTGAACAGATTAAAGTCAGCCATAAAGTTGGTGCCGATTATATGGAAATCCATACTGGCCAGTACTGTGATGTACAGACCGAAGTTGAACGACGCGAGCAACTGGCGCGTATTGAGTTGGCGATCAGTGCCGCTCGCAGGTTGGGACTCGGGATAAATGCAGGGCATGGACTTGATTATCGTAATATTGCCCCAGTGGTCGCTATGACAGGAATTGAGGAGTTTAATATCGGCCACAGTATAGTTTCACGCGCTGCTCTAGTGGGGATGGAAAGAGCGGTACGGGAAATGTTAGAATTGGCGAAAGGGTAGTTTTGGCAATCATCGGGATAGGAACCGATTTGGCGCGCAGCGAACGGTTTCGAAAGTTCCTCGATCCAGACAACAAAGTGCTGGAACGGATTTTTAGTCACGAGGAACGGCGCTATTCGCTGAAAAAACGTGACCCAGCACCGCATCTGGCCGCCCGGTTTGCGGCAAAAGAAGCTTTTTTAAAAGCGTTGGGAACTGGTCTGCGAGATGGTCTTGCCTGGGAGCAGGTCTGTGTGGTGCTTGATTCCCTTGGTTGCCCTACACTTGAAATTTCTGGCCGGGCAGCAGAGTTAATGGCTGCACGTGGTGCCAATAAAACTCATCTGAGTTATTCCCACGATGGTGATTACGCTGTTGCCACGGTTATTCTGGAGGATTGATGCGTCTTTGCACCGCCAGTGAAGTCATGGCCCTTGATCGGCAGGCGATCAACCAGATCGGTATCCCCGGTGTGGTATTGATGGAAAATGCCGGGCGGGCTTGTAGTGATCTGTTTGCGCATAAATTCAGCGATTATTTTCCCGGTTCGGTGCTGGTGCTGGCAGGCAAAGGAAATAATGGTGGCGACGGCTATGTGATGGCGCGAATCCTCGCCGGTCGTGGTTGGCGGGTGACGACACTGGTTCTTGGACTGGAAGCAGCGATCTCCGGTGATGCCAGGGTGATGCTGGATATCATCCTTAAGTTGGGACTTCCAATCCGTTTTATTGACGATATTTCCGTTTTAGAGGAATGCTTCGCAGAAGCAGCACCAGCCCTTATTGTTGATGCAATATTTGGTACCGGATTACAATCTGATGTGCGTGGGCTGCAGGCGGAAGCAATCACTCTGATTAATGAGTCTATTGCACCGGTATTTGCTGTAGATATTCCCTCGGGAGTTGATGGCTCTACTGGCCGAGTTTGTGGAATTGCGGTGAGGGCCGATCTGACAGTGACTTTTGACCATGCCAAAATCGGTCATGGCAGTCAGCCAGGTGCAGAGTATGCTGGGGATCTTAAGGTTGTTGATATTGGGATTCCGACCACTGGACGGCAGAAGTTTACCAGTCATGTGCACCTGCTTGATGAAGCAGAAGTTCAGGCCCTTCTTCCTGATCGTTCAGTTGTTGGCCATAAAGGAAAGTTTGGACATCTGTTGGTACTGGCCGGTTCACCTGGAAAAACTGGTGCTGCTGCTCTGGCCGGTAATGCGGGGGTACGCAGTGGCTGCGGATTGGTGACAGTGGCAACGCCGGCGGCAGTTCATGATATTATTGAGGTGAAGTTGACCGAAGCGATGAGCTATCCACTTGCTGATCAGGATGGTTTGATCTCTTTACGATCGCAATCGCAGATTGCACAATTACTGGTTGATCGGCAGGCTCTGGCCATCGGTCCCGGTCTGGGGCAAAGTACCGACCTGGCTGAGCTAGTCAGGTTTCTGGTGGATACTGTTGTTGTCCCAATGGTTATTGATGCTGATGGTTTAAACCTGTTGGTGGGACAGCTGGAGTGTCTGCAAGGACGCAGCGGTCAACCAGTGATTCTGACCCCCCACCCTGGAGAGATGGCTCGTCTTACAGGTTTGACGGTTAGCGATATTGAAGCGAATCGGTTTGAGGTTGCGCGGCAATTTGCTATTAAATACGGAGTTATTTTATTGCTGAAAGGGACACGCACGCTTATTGCTGCACCCGATGGTCGGGTCAATATTAATTCTACCGGGAATGATGGACTTGCCAGTGGTGGCAGCGGTGATGTGTTGACTGGATTGATTGGTGGGTTGTTAGCTCAGGGTGTGGGTGGTTTTTCTGCTGCAACTCTGGGTGCTTGGCTGCATGGTCGAGCGGCGGAGCTGCTGGCCGATAGCCAGGGGACTGCTGGAATGGCAGCCTCTGATTTGCTTCATCAACTACCGGTCGCCCGACAGGGACTGGTGAAAGGAATCTACTCATGTTAACTGCGCGAGATATCATGACTGAAAAGGTTGTTTCTGTTGCTCTGGAAACCAGCCTGAAGGATTTGGCTAAAATATTTGTTGAAACCCGTTTCAGCAACCTACCGGTTCTGGATGAAATGGGGAACCTTGTTGGAACTATTAGTGAAACAGATTTGATTGAGCAGCATAAACCTCTCCATATTCCGACTGTTATGACTTTATTTGATTGGGTTTTTACTTTAGGTAGTGAAAAGCGTTTTCAGGAAGAGGTTGATCGGGTGACAGCCACTACAGTCGGCGAATTGTATTGCAAAGATCCGGTAACCTGTTCTCCCGATGCTACAGTTGGCGAACTGGCGGCATTGATGAGCCAGCATAGGATTCATTTGTTGCCTGTCGTTGATGCCGGAAAGCTGGTTGGTGTGGTGGCTCGACTTGATCTGATCCGGGTGCTGGAGGACTGATTTGAGTTCGTGGTCAGTTATGAGTGACGGAGAATCACAGACACTTGAATTGGGGAAAAAACTGGGTCGGCTGCTACAACAACCGACTTTAGTTCTATTGAGAGGTGATTTAGGGGCAGGTAAGACAGTTTTTGCCCGTGGGGTTGCCCGTGGTTTGGGAGTTGATCCAAAAATTCCCATTACCAGTCCGACCTTTACCTTGATGAATCATTATCCTGCTCGGCTTGATCTCTATCACTTTGATCTGTATCGCTTGTCTGATCCAGATGAATTGATTGAACTTGGCTTTGATGACTACGCCTATGGTTCAGGGGTGGCTCTGGTTGAGTGGCCGGAAAAACTTGATAATACTGAAACTCCTGGATTGTGGGTTCACTTGAAACATATTGATGATATGCGCCGCGAGATTGATTTTTTTCTTCAGGGTGAGGCAAATGAAGAGTTGATCGCAGCTTTACAAGAAATCTGTAATTGAAAACAAGGAAGTAACAGCGGAAGGGATGGAAATTGATGGGCCGAATTTTATTGTATGATACGACTTTGAGGGACGGGACTCAGGCTGAGGACATCTCATTTCAGGTTGAGGATAAGGTGCGGATTGCCAAACAACTGGATGACTTGGGGATCGATTATATTGCGGGGGGGTGGCCGGGATCAAATCCGAAAGACATCACTTTTTTTCAGGCAATCCAAAATGAAACTCTGAAGCATAGTAAAATTGCTGCTTTTGGCTCAACTCGACGGGCCAGAGTAACCCCCGCTGAAGATAACAATATTCAGATGTTGATCGAGGCGAAACCAGATACTGTTACTATTTTTGGTAAAACCTGGGATTTTCACGTCCGCGAGGCTTTGCGGATATCTTTAGAGGAAAATCTTGAACTGATTAATGACTCTCTGGTTTACTTGAAGGAGCGGGTCAACGAGGTTATTTACGATGCAGAGCATTTTTTTGATGGCTATAAAGCTGATCCGGAATATGCTTTGAAGACTCTGCAGGCTGCAGCTGATGCCAAAGTCGATTGTATTGTCCTCTGCGATACTAATGGTGGCACGCTTCCCCATGAGATTCCTGCGATTATGGCAGCAGTACAGAAAGCGGTGGCTACGCCGATCGGCATCCATGCGCACAATGATAGTGGCTGTGCGGTGGCAAATTCACTTATTGCGGTCAATTGTGGTGCGGTTCATGTGCAGGGAACCATTAATGGGTTTGGCGAACGTTGCGGCAATGCTGATCTTTGCTCTATTATCCCATCGTTAAGTCTAAAGATGGGACAGGATTGCTTGGGTGAGGGCAAGCTGGCTACTATGCGCAGTGCCTCACGATATGTTTATGAGCTAGCAAATCTGACGCCAAACAAACATCAAGCCTATGTTGGTAATTCCGCTTTTGCCCATAAAGGCGGGGTTCATGTGTCGGCTATCCAGCGCCATCCAGAAACCTATGAGCATGTTCGTCCGGAACTGGTTGGCAACCGGACTCGGATTCTAATTTCTGATTTGTCCGGCCGTTCGAATATTCTCGTTAAAGCGGAAGAATGTGGCATTGAACTCGATAGTAAAGATCCGGTCACACTTGAAATCCTTGAAGATATAAAGAAGATGGAAAATCAGGGCTTCCAATTTGAAGGCGCGGAGGCCTCCTTTGAGTTGTTGATGCTTAAGGCGATGGGTAAGCTCAAGCATTATTTTTCTGTGACTGCATTTCGGGTGATTGATACCTTGCGAGAAGGTGATCAGGATCCAGTATCGGAAGCGACAATCAAGGTGAAAGTCGGAGGTAAAGTTGAGCATACCGCCGCTGACGGGAATGGCCCGGTTAATGCGCTGGACACCGCCATGCGTAAAGCGCTGATCAACTTTTATCCACAGATAGGTGATGTGAAATTGCTCGATTATAAAGTGCGGGTCCTGCCGTCTAGTCAGGGAACTGATTCGATGATCAGGGTGCTGGTTGAATCTGGCGATCAGGACTTACGCTGGGGGACTGTGGGGGTCAGCAGTAATGTGATAGATGCTTCTTATCAGGCTCTTGCTGATGCCTTTATTTATAAGTTGTATAAAGATAATCAGTAGTAAAGAAGAAATACATGATCGCTTGAACGGCTCTTCCCTATGGGGTGAGCCGTTTTTTTGAAATAGAAAGCGTCAAATATCCAACGGCACACCGATTAGTCGTCATATATGTGGCGGATGCTCTGAGGTGCCTTTTTTGTGGGATTTTATAAAGGAACATTCGTGTAAGTTAAATGGAAATATGGGGTTTATGGATTGTATCTTGCCGTCAATAAAGTGACGACGCTTGATTTTTTTAGGTGGCTTTGGTGGACAGATATTTACAAAATTATAAGATAACTTACTGATATATATGGTTGTTATTTATTTTGGTTGACCTTTTTCTATTAGGTGAAAAATTTGGCACAATTCATGTAACCTCATACCAGTTAGGTGCTGCTGTAAGTAGGTGGTGCTTGATATCTATCATGGAGGTATGAGATGAAATGTCCAAAGTGTAAGGGGAGGATGTATACCGAAAAGTATTATGATTTTGTTCGAACGTTTGATGCCTGGAAATGCAGTGCCTGTGGTGAAGTGATTGATCCAGTGATTTTAGCAAACAGGTCACGTCACAATGGTGGGTCTCCAGGTTGAAAGATGCTCAATCATTGTTTCTAAGGCCGAGGTTTTGACTTCGGCCTTTTCTTTTTGTGCTTGTTCTTTAGGTTTAAATCGGCACGGGTCTTTATTGCTCGTTTTACCCAGTTTTTCTAAAAGTGAGCAGTGTTTTTACTAGGCCGGCAATTGCGATCACGGTAAAAAATATTCCTCGCCAAACTGCAGGCTTTTTCCCTTCACTGATAAAAATTAGATCTTTGGTAACCGGTATATTCATCCCTTCTAGCAATTTTATCAGCTTTTGTTGATTGGAATCGGCTATTGTATTTCCAACTATCATACCTGTTACTTGGTGTTGGTCTGAAAAGAATTGTTGATTTTCTTGCAGATATTTCTTTTGTTGTGCCTCTGTTTCAAGCACGAAATAGTAAGTTTTTAACGCTGCTATAATGTTTGGTTCGCGAGTTTCAAACCAGATTTTTATCTGACCTGAAGATGGTGTAGTCTTTAACGGAATTAGAAAAGAGTCGATTTCCATAGTTCCAGACATGTTGATCGCTTGTTGTAGATCCTGATAACCTTTGTTGATTCGTAACCATTCACGCGGGGCTCCGGTTGTTTCCAACTCTGAAATGGAAATATCCAGTGGTTCTGAATTACGTAAAAGTATACTTAAATCAGAAAAACCAAGCCAACCAAGAACGATGCAAATTGCAATGATGGTGATTCTAAATCGTTTCATTTTTTATGTCCGGTTCTGATTATGTTGCAATACTTCGGACCACCCGTAGGCAGCCCGAGGTATTACAATATAACTATCTGAAGTACAAATTATTTCACTTAAGCTGTTTCAATAGCGCCGCTAATATCAGCTCCCTTTTGCGTCAGCATCGATACAAGAACTAAAGCAAGGAAGGAGAGAGGGATGGAAATCAGGGCTGGGCTGTTAAACTGAACCGGGGCATCAGCTGGTAAATATCCATAGCGTACCCACATATCGGGAGAAACCAAAATCAAACCTAAAGAACTTGTTAAGCCAATAAAGATAGAGGCAGCAATCCCTTGAGCTGTGGTTTTGCTCCAGAACAGTAACATTAGGATAGAGGGCAGGTTGGCTGATGCAGCAACAGCAAAAGCCCAGCCAACCAGGAATGAAACATTCATTCCTTCAAAGATGATACCAAGGTAAATAGCAATGCCGCCAATGACAATAGCTGAAATCTTTCCGGCACGAACCTTATCTCTATCTGTCATGTTCATGCCCAGGAAATTATCCATCAAGTCGTGTGCGACTGCTCCAGAGGCAGCAACTATTAAACCAGAAACGGTTCCCAGTACTGTCGCAAAAGCTAATGATGAAATAATTGAAAACATGACAAAGCCAAAGGACAAGGCAAGTAATGGAGCAGACATGTTATTGTCTGAAATATTAATAACACCGTTAGTCATGGCACCCATTCCCATGAACAGAGTTAGCACATAAAAGAAACCGATGGCTGCAATGGCAACGATGGTTGACTTACGTGCTGCCGCTTGACTAGGAACCGTGTAGTAGCGGATCAAGATGTGCGGCAGTGCGGCAGTACCGCAGAATAGTGCCAGCATCAGCGACATGAAGTTAAACTTCTGGAGACCCGTTGCATTATCCACTTTGAATTTTAGGCCAGGACGAAGAACCCGAGAGCCTGGAGTTGGTTTCTGGTAGTAGATAGTTGTTGTGCTATCGCCAACTTTTACATATTTTTTGCCCCAGAGAACAATTGTTGAATCTTTGATGGCTGACAGAAAAGCCAGAGGGCCAACTGCTCCTGTGGCAGCAACTTCTTCACCGTTGATTTTGAGCTCTTTAATATGACCAATAGGAAAGAATTGCCCTTCTTCTGCGGGAGATCCATTGAAAAGTTTGGTGCCATCAGCCATTTTAGTGACAAATAGAGTCTCTTCCAAAGTGTAACCGGTATCTGATTTAATCAGATGCCAGATCGTTTCTTTGCCATCTTTTACCAGCTTGATAAGCCCTGCTTTGCCAAATTCAGAATCGAGCCCTGCGACAACAGTATAGCCTTCTTCTACCAAAACCAGTGCGCTGTCAGCATGCAAGGTTTTAAAATCATGGTAAGGTGTCCCATTGTTGTCTGCAGGAGTTGTAGACAGACCGCGGAATAAGACCAATCCCACCAGAACTGAGGACATAATTAACAGCATGCCGCCTTTAAAAAATTGAACATAGGTGGTTGATGCCATTCCCGCAGTTGCAACAATAATTGTAACGACGATACCAACAATACAAACGCCAAACCAGTGGGGCAATCCAAGTAACGGCTGAACCAGAACTCCGGCCCCAACCATTTGTGGAATCAGATAAAATACTGAGACTAGTAATGTGGAAATGGCTGCCATTAACTGAATCGATTTAGAATTGAATTTTGAATCGAGTGCATCTGTGAAGGTATATTTTCCAAGGCGTTTCATCGGTTCAGCCACAAGAAAAAGCGCTACAATCCAGCCTGCAAGGTAGCCAATGGAATACATCCAGCCATCATATCCAGCAGTTGCAATCATTCCACAGATACCAAGAAAAGATGCGGCTGAAAGGTAATCCCCAGCAAAGGCAATCCCGTTGACTGCCCAGTGAATATTGCCACCGGCAGCATAGTAACCTTCAGCAGAACTGGCACGTCGAGACAGGTAAAAGGAAAGTCCAAGAACAAACAAGACAAAGAAACAGAACAGGCCAATTGCCAGTGGTGATTGAGTATAAATCATAATAATAGTCTCCTCAGCCGTTCATTTGTTCTTCTGCTTTGGTGCAGAGACGGTTGTAGATAAGAGCCATCACTAAGGCCAGAATTATCAATCCAAAGCCCCAGATGACAGCAGCGGTTTGTCCGAAGATGGTGGATTCCATTATCTTTGGATTGGTCGTGTTGAGTATGACGAAGGCGCCATAAACCAGGGTGTAAGCAATAAACATTTTTACCCCTAATCTAGTTTTGTACGTGGCTGCATCGTCTTTGCCGAGTTTTACTGCAGGTCCGTGTCCCATAAAAAATCTCCTCTTCAACACTTTGAGGCTTAGGAAGCCAAATTATAAACGAATTAAAAACCAGTTTTGTTTCCGGAATACAAAATAACTAGAGCTATATGGTTGATTCTACAAGATAAGTTATTACTTGCTATGACATAAATTGAGTGATAGTGGTTATTTTTTCTGGCGGTATAATACGTTGTTATGAAATACTGTCAATAGGCGTTTTTTAAATAAAAAAATATTTTGAGTAATGAAATAGTGTTATTGATTTTAGTTGAATGGGTGCTTTCAGTGAAGCGCAGTGTTTGTGCAGGTATTCAGAAAAATGAATTTTAAAAATGATCAAAGGTGTCATAAAGTTAATTATCAAAAAATAATCTATATATTTTTTAGCCGTGGTTTTCTAACAAAATTCTATTCTTGATAAGAAAGTTCATTTTGGGTATTTTAATTGTTGCGAGCTTAAAGTTGTTCTGGAGTGAAGCTAATAACTTCATCGATCATATTTTTGTCGCAGAACAGCATGACCAGGCGATCAATGCCGAGAGCAATCCCCGCTGAGGAAGGAAGGGTTGCCAGCTCTTTCAGGAATGGGGCGGGGATTGGATAGGGGGTTTTCTCTTTTTTTCGTCGTTGCGCTTCTTCTTCAGCAAATCGTTGCTGTTGTTCAGCCGGATCGGTCAGCTCAGAAAATGCGTTGGCGAGCTCTAAACCCCCGATGTACAATTCAAAGCGTTCTGCAACCAGAGGGTCTGATGGTTTTTTTCTTGCCAGAGAGGCATGTATGGCTGGGTATTCAGTGAGAAAAATTGGCTGATTGGTGGGCAGATTCGGTTCGATATCAAAAACCATGACAGAGTCAAATTCATCAGTGGCAAGTGCTGTAGCGAGTGGTATGGAGCCGAATTGAGAAAAAGCCTCAGCAACCGTCATCCGTGGCCAAGGGGGAGATAAATCAATCGTCTGCCCTTGCCAGATTATGTGTTGATCCGAGCTCAGATGAAGAAAAAGAGCTTCGCAATCGTGCATCAATTGATAGTAATCATAATGGCGGCGATACCATTCCAACATGGTGTATTCGGGCAAGTGCGTGTCGCTACGCTCACCGGCACGCCAACAACGGCAGATCTGAAACAGGTTGTCATATCCCGCCGCCAAAAGACGCTTCATGCAGAGTTCGGGGGATGTCTGTAGAAACCAGTCTGTGGAAGGAATTGCGTCAATATGAAGTTCTGGGGCGTTCGCTGGGATTCGGTACGGTGTTTCAACCTCAAGAAAATCCTGTTCGATAAAGAAAGCCCGGATCTGTTGGATAATCCGGGCTCGTTTTTCAAGAGTTGGCCGTTTATGAGCCAGTTGCCAATTTGGCTCCATCAATCATTCCTTGACGCGAGTTACATAGTTTCCGGTGCGGGTGTCAATCTGAATCAGGACTCCTTGATCGACAAAGGAAGGAACTTGCAGGGTGTAGCCGGTTTCAACAATAGCTGGTTTATTGTTGCCGGCAGCCGTATCACCCTTGACCCACGGGTCTGATTGAGTGACACGCAGGTTGACGAAGTTTGGCAGACTGATACCGATGGCCCGCTCACCATACATCAGAATTTCTACCTCCATATTATCGACCAGAAAGTATTTATCGTCGCCAAGCGTGTTTTCAGTGAGGGTAATTTGTTCATAATTTTTTTTATCCATAAAGACGTAGCCGCTGTCGTCCTGATAGAGATACTGCATATCGCGTTCATCCAGGCTGGCTGGTTCAAAAGATTCACCACTGCGATAGGTTCGATCAAACAAAGATCCCGTAATCATGTTACGAAGCTTACATTTATAGAGCGCCTGGCCTTTGCCGGGCTTAGTGAAATCGTACTGAACAATAACATGGGGATCACCATCAATCAGCAGTTTAAGCCCTTTTTTCAGATCAGAACTACTGTACATATATGTCTCCTTTTATAGGTGCTTGAATCTCAATTTTAAAGGCGGCATTTAACCACAATCCCACATGGTTTGTCACCGGAAAAGCCGGGGTCATGACGCTTACGCTGTTCAAAGCAGGTGTGTGAGATTGAACAGCGATGTGCCAATATCTACAGTCAATATATTAGCCTCTGAAGCTTTTAGCGTCTGGTCAGGTGGATTCCCGCCAGCATGCAGCGAATTGAGCCCCCAGCCAGCTCTATTGTTGGAACCGAGAGGGCGACAATTTGAGCTGATTTTTCGATCGCTCTTTTCTGCTCAGGCAGTAAAGCAGCAAAAGCTCTTGATGACATTGCCAGAATTCTCTTTTTTCCGGTAAAAAGTTCAATTGCATTGCCGGCAAACTCGTCAATCTGATGATTATCGAGTTCAATAACGTCTCTCCCCATCCCTTGCAATCTCGCATGGATTTCATCGCGGCGAGATTTGTCACTTATGAGATCAAAGCCAACCAAAGCAAAATCGGTTCCTATACACATCATCACATTGGTGTGATAGACAGAACGTCCATTGGGGTCTACGGCATCAAAAGCCATGGGTTCAAAATTGAAATGGGTACAAAACCGTTCCAGGGCTATCGGATCAGCACGGTTTGAGCGGGCGGTGTAGGCGACCCTGTCAAGATGGTCTAGAACCATGGCACCGGTTCCTTCAAGGAATAACCCATCATATTCCAGGCATGAATAGTCAATGATGTCTTGTACCCGATATTCAGCTTTTAACATCTCCAGAATGTCATAGCGGCGTTCCCGTCTTCGACTGGGTGAATACATCGGGTAGACCGCGATGTGACCGCCAGGATGGGTGGAAAACCAATTATTCGGGAAAACTGAATCAGGGGTTTCTTTTTCGCCATGGTCCTCAAAAATATGGACCAGGACTCCCTCTCTTTCAAGCTGTAGAGCCGCTTCACTAACCTCTCTGTAGGCATCTTCTGCTGTTTGTTTATCCGTCCTTTTCGCGTCGGTTCTTTGGAACACATTGTCCGATGCTGTTTCTGGGTTTGGATGGAATCTATGTGGGCGAATGACGACAACCGCTCCTGGTGCCTGAATAGATCTTGAATTCAAAATATATCTTCTTTCCTAACCCTGAAATAAGGTTACGATCTGTATAACTGAAATTGATTGAACCCTTTGAAATCATAGAATTGTCACAGTTGGGGCGCATGCAATGACTGGTTTTATTCCGGAATGTATAAAATTCCATCAAGATCGATAAGTTTATCATGAATAAAGGAATTAGCATCATCAATGGCTTGATTGTAAATTTTTGGCCCCAGTTTTTTGATGAAGAATTCAACAAGCATTTCAGCTTTTAGCTCGCCAATTGTTTCGTCATGCTCATTTCTGAAATAAGATTGTACCTCTTCAGTGACAATCTTCAGCCGGTCTTCACTTAATTTGATTTCCACTATATTTCTTTCTCGCAACCTGACCGGTTGAGAAAATAGGCTGTGATGGGTAGCTCAAGATAGTAGGTACTTTTTTGAGAATTGCCTATGTGGAGCAACGGTTGAGCCACGAGACTCGCAACAAATGGACAACTGTTTAATAACGCTGATATTTGGTGCTGTCAACTCAAGTAATCAATTGTTGCTATTTATGCTTATCTCAGAGTGGTGCCGCATGGCGTATTTTATCTGATTGCTGATGGCGTTGGTAATAGAGATAAGTCGATTCCAGCATTTCTGCAGCCAGTAACAAGCCGATAGCAATGGCAATGCCAGAAACAGGTGGTTGCCAGGCGACAAGAGGCCACCAGAGAAGCAGGAGAAATCCACTTTTCAGAAGGGTCGAGCGGCCAAGTTGCCTGGTTTGATCAGCCCCGGCAAACCAACCGCGCAGAAGATTGGTCAGTCCATAAAAGAATGGAAAAAATGCACACGCTGCCAGTGGTAATTGTAGATACTGACGCAGATCAGTTTCTACCCCAAGCAACTGGCCTAGAATAAATTGATTCAGTGGTCCTGCGGTCAACAGGACAAGGGCCCCAAGGGCCAGGGACATAATGAAGCTGAAACGGAGCAGAGTGCGGAGATCTTTCATCGTTCTGACCAGAGTCATGTAGGCCTGTTGCAGGTTACGCATTGGTCCGGCCAGCAGGAATAGAAACCCACGGATCACCCCGAAAGCTGCTAGCGCCAGAGCACCATCATGTAATCGACCGATAATTGAACTGATCAGCAACGGGATAGTTTGTTGCAGGCAGGATGAGTACGCCAGTGGAAAGGAATAACGCAAAATCTCACCAGTGGTTTTTTCTGTCTCTCCCCCATCTAATGGCGGATGGGTTTTCCAGGCCAGCCAGGCAATGACCAACGTTTCTGTAACGACGCAGCTGACCAGGGCAAAAGCCCCCAACTGAGCGCCGTAAAACCATTTGTGACCCACTGAAAGAAATCCAAACAGGGCTGCAACCCTGACCCCGGTGGCAAATGAAACCAGGCTGGTTCTACGCGCGCGAATAATCAACCCCTGACAGAAACCACGGATGCCGGTAAAGAACGGGAGGAACGCCAATATATACAGAGCTTTTTTTGCCTCTTCAGCAATTTCAGCAGGGGTGCCGAGTAATTTAATCAGGATGAAATCACCCACCGGAGTAAAAGCAATGAGTGACAACATAACCGCGACGTAGGCAGCGACCAGTCCGATAAATATCAAGACTCCGATCAATGATTTTCGACCGCGAACCATAGCAATGGTAATGGTGTGATTCTGGTAAGAGGGGGAAGCGATGAACAGGTGCACCACCAGTGCGACCGACATGCCGGCCAGGGCAGTGATATAGTCATCAAGCCTAGCCAGGGCGCCATTGATGATGGTATGGGAAATGCTCATTAACTGGACATTGAGCACCAGTGGGAAAAAGAAAAAAGCAATCTCCCGAGGGGTCAGATT
>JASJGU010000405.1:0-22834 GCA_033791385.1 Desulfuromusa sp. | reverse complement strand
GCACAATAATTTGCCTGCCCAGCATTACCCATCTGACCGACAATTGAGGCAATATTGATAATCCGTCCGCTGCGCTGCTTGGTCATCAACCTAGACACTGCACGGGTACACAAAAATGCACCTTTGAGGTTGACATCAAGGACTGCATCCCAATCTTCATCTTTCATTCTGAGAAGCAACGCATCACGAGTGATACCGGCATTATTAACCAGAATATCGATCCGATCAAAGGTTTCCTTAGCAACCTTAACCATCTGCTCTACATCTGCAGCAACAGTAACATTACCCTGCACTGCAACCGCATCAGTTCCCAAAGCTTTGAGCTCTGCAACAAAAGCTTCGGTTGCCTGCAAGTCAACGTCGACAGCAACAATTTTTGCACCCTGTGCCGCCAGCGCCAGTGAGATACTACGACCAATCCCGCGTGAAGCACCCGTTATTAACGCAACCCTATCTTGAATCATATAATTACTCCTTCAATTTCTATTGGATGAATAATATATCACATTATCCTTGAAGTCTTCCTAAACTGGCTACATCTTCAATATTTTGTTGTGTTGATGATCGATCGATCCGTTTAATCAAACTTGAAAGAACTCGTCCGGGGCCAATTTCCACATATCTGGCAATACCTAGATCCTTCATTTTCAGAATCGATGCATCCCACCGAACCGGCGCACAGACCTGTTCAACTAGAAGAGATTTGACTTTGGATTCTTCCTGATAAGGTACCGCCTCGACATTACTGACAACGGGACAAGTCAGCGGGTAAACATTGATTAATTCAAGGTCTACCTGTAAACGTTGCGCAGCCGGAGCCATCAAGGTGGAGTGAAACGGAGCACTGACGGGTAAAAGCAGCGCACGTTTAGCACCTCGCTCCTTCGCTAGAACAATTGCACGCTTAACAGCGGGCGTATGCCCGGCAATCACAATCTGCCCAGGGCTATTAAAATTAGCTGGGGCAACAATTCCCCCCTCAGCCGCATCCTCGCAGAGGAGCGCAAGATCTTCCCCCTCAATCCCCATAATTGCAGCCATGGCTCCGATGCCTACAGGGACGGCCTCCTGCATATAGGTGCCACGCTGCCGAACAGTTTTTACCGCAGCAGAAAAAGCAAGTGCACCTGCCGCTACCAAGGCAGAATACTCCCCGAGAGAGTGGCCCGCGGCAAAAGAAGGAGACAGATCAGTTTCTTCCCAGAGCACCCGTAGCGCTGCAATACTGGCGGTCAGAATTGCCGGTTGGGTATTAGCGGTCAGCTTGAGGTCGTCTTCAGATCCTGAAAAACAAAGTGCAGTAATGTCGAAACCAAGAGCATCATTGGCTTCTTCAAACACCAGCCTGGCAACCTTGAAGTTTTCCGCGAGATCTTTACCCATCCCAGGATATTGTGAGCCCTGTCCTGGAAAGACAAATGCATCCATTTTTCAAGTTCCTTAAACAGAGTTCAATTGAACTCTACAGAGTAAGCCTACCAGCGTATCAATGCCGAGCCCCAAGTAAAACCACCGCCAAAGGCAGCCGAGAGAATCAGATCGCCCTCTTTCAACAAGCCTTGGTGGTAAGCTTCATCAATCGCTATCGGTATTGTTGCCCCAGAAGTATTGCCATACTTATGTACATTAATAAAACTTTGTTCTTTGGTCAAACCCAGACGCTTTGTCGTCGCTTCCAGAATCCGCAGATTTGCTTGATGGGGGATAAACTGCGTAACATCGGCGCTGGTGTAGCCGTTAGCCGCCAATGCTTCCTTTGAAACTTCGGTCAAAGAACGGACTGCAACCTTAAAGACCTCATTCCCTTGCATCTTTAAAAATCCCATTCTCGCTTCAATGCCCTCAACTGAGGCGGGGTATTTTGCACCAAACCCTGGCTGGTAGAGAAGCTCAAGATAATTTCCGTCCGAATGCAGATGGCATGATAGCACCCCAGAATCACCCTCCTGTGCTTCCAGCAAAATTGCGCCGGCCCCATCCCCGAACAGAACGCAGGTATTACGATCAGTCCAGTCGATGGCACGGCTCAGGGTTTCAGCACCAATGACAAGAGCTCTTTTTCCCCGCCCTGCCATGAGGAAATCATTAGCACTCGACAGTGCGTAAAGAAATCCACTGCAGGCCGCTGAAAGATCGTAAGCAAAAGCGTTTTTAGCACCAAGATTTGCTTGGACAATACAAGCCGTAGCGGGCCAGGGATAATCGCCGGTGATAGTTCCCATAACGATCATGTCAATATCTTCCGCAGCGACTCCTGCCATGTCCATTGCACGTTGTGCAGCAATTGTGGCCATATCGGAAGTACATTCGTCAGCAGCAGCAATACGTCGCTCTTCAATCCCAGTCCTGGCGACTATCCAGTCATGATTAGTATCAACCATCTTTTCAAGATCTTGATTAGTCCTGATTTTTTCTGGCAGATAAGATCCGGTACCGACAATTCGAGCTTTCATTCGCTGGTGACTCCTTTACTGCAAATATTCAACTCAACAAACTACTAGAGTAAGGTTGCCAATTTTTCTTCAAAACGAATCTTCGCGTATTCACCCGCCTGACGAATTGCAATACTGATCGCCATCGGGTCGGAGCTGCCATGGCAGACAATCCCGACACCAGCAATGCCAAGTAATGGCGCGCCACCATATTCAGCAGGGTTGGTTCTCTTCTTAAAAGCAGCAAACGCTGGTCGACCTAAAAGATAACCCAGCTTAGCCCAGAAACGTCCTTCAATCTCTTGCTTAAGCATTGTTCCAATAGCGACAGCCAAACCTTCTGAAACCTTGAGCAAGACATTACCAACAAAACCATCACAGACAACAACATCAACGGCACCATTATAAATGTCGCCACCCTCAACATAGCCTAGATAATTTAATGGTGATTTTTTCAGTAACTGATGAGCCTCTCGGGTCAGATCATTGCCCTTTTTTTCTTCAGCACCATTAGAGAGTAATCCAACTCGCGGACGAGACTTAGTAAGAAATTCTTCGACATAAAGACTGCCCATGATGGCAAACTGATACAGATGTGAAGCTTTACAGTCAACGTTAGCCCCCATATCAAGGACCATTGTCTGATCGTTGAGGTTAGGCAAAAACGTGCCAATAGCCGGACGGTCAATTCCTTTGATTCGACCAAAAACAAACATTCCGCAGGCCATAATGGCTCCGGAATTGCCAGCACTAACTACAGCGGCTGCCACACCCTGTTGCACAAGATCAAAAGAAACGCGAATCGACGAATCTTTTTTCTTGCGCAACGCATCTGAAGGTGAATCATGCATGCCAACAATCTCACTGGCATGATGGATTGCAAGATCCAAATTCTGGGTCTGATATTTGTCCAGTTCTGCCTGAATCCGTGCGGTATCCCCGACAAGCACAACCCGACAGCCCCACTGCCGGCTGGCAGCAATAGCACCAGCAACCTCTGCAGCAGGTGAATTATCCCCACCCATAGCATCAACAGCAATTTTCATAGACATGACCAGTATTTGATCAAATCAGCTTTTGTCGCTACTAATGATTTCTTTACCCTTATAGGTTCCGCAATGCGGACATACGCGATGTGGTAATTTAGGTTCTTGACATTGTGGGCACACAGAGATGCTCGGTGCTGTAATCGCATCATGGGAACGACGCATATTTTTTTTAGATTTAGAGGTTTTCTTCTTTGGTACTGCCATTTACTTTCTCCTTGCAATCAAACAAATGATTTTGTTCACAATAATTCATTATCGGGATTTTTGCCTGACTTACCATATCAGGACTTTTTAAAATCAATCTTGGCTAAAACAGTAAATTTATTGTTAAAAGGCCTTCTGTCGCAGTCACATTTTTCTACATTCAGATTTATGCCACATGTAGGACAAAGTCCCCGACAGGACGCGTTACAAGTGGGGCTGATTGGAACCGCCAGAAGCAGTTGTTCCTGTAGGGCCTCCTGCAGCTCCAATATTTCATCCTCATAGACGATCAGACCCAGCTCATCAGCTTCAAGCTCAACCTCTTCTTCCGTTTCACTTCTTTTAAGCTGTGGCACAAATGTAAGAGTAAATGATTCAGTCAGAGATTGCTCAAAACCCTGCAGACAACGACCACATTGCAATACAACGACAGCGCCGAGGCAAGCATCAACTTCTACAAACTGGCCCGACCGCTGAAAACGCAAATGAAACGTTAGCGGTTCACTGAATTTTGGCCCACCATCTTCAGCAATTTCAATCAGGTCAGGAAATTCAATCAAGGAGCAGGAGTAATCTTGCTCCAACGCCCCCCGTTTGATATCTTTAAGCTCAAGACGCACAGATCACCACCAAGGCAAAAGACACATTATAGAGAGAGACAAAACCATGTCAAGACAAAAGGATAGCTTTCCAACTGTTTAGAATGGCGCATTTTCTAGCCTATCCAGCCGCTATTTGCAAGGTTTTTTTAAATTACTGCAAAAACGTTTATTAATACCAAAGGGGTGCTATTGTTCGTTATAAATTCAATTGAAAACTAACTCTGACTTATTTCAACGGGAGATAACTTTGATAAATCAAAATCCAACTGAAGACATTCTAAAACTAATTGAAATTATGGCAACATTACGTTCACCCGGTGGTTGCCCCTGGGACAAGGAACAAACACCAGACACACTAAAACCTTATGTACTCGAAGAGGCATATGAGCTGCTCGAAGCTATCGATAATGGCAATACTGCGGAAATATGCGATGAGTTAGGCGACTTACTTTTGCAAGTGGTCTTCATAGCGCAAATTTTCAGCGAACAAAACAAGTTTGGGCTGGCGGAAGTCGCGCAGTCGATCTGCAACAAACTGATACGTAGACACCCACATGTTTTTGCAGAAGCAAACGTCAATCAACATGCGCAGCGTTGGGAAGAAATCAAGCTTCAAGAACGTTCAGACCGCGGGAAAGGTAATAAATTAGCGGATCGCATCCCAACCAATCTTCCAGCACTTAAAATAGCAACAAAAGTTGCTAAAAATATAACCACAAAAAATCCAACGACACAGATTACAAATCTACAACATAATTTCTTAAGGCTCTCCCAAATCATTGCAGAACCAACTGCAACCCAAAATCAATTTGAAAGCTCACTTGGTGAGATATTCTTTAACACCGTTCAACTTTCTAATTCATTGAAAATTGATGCAGAAGATATATTACGTAAAAAAACCATGCAAGTGATGTTAAATTTCGACAGGTAAAAGAATTCTTTTCGGGTCACCAATTGCAAAGCTCTTGAAAAACAATGGCTTTTACTGCTCATCCACAAAGACCGTGGATAAGCTGAGGATAAAGCTGTGGGTAATATCAATAGCGCAGGACAACCAGACAAGAACAACAACTTGCCTATTTTTTAACCAGTTTAAATCTACAGTATTTTCAACTACTTAACAAACAAATATAATTGATATTTAAAATACCACATAGCACCTGAAAATAATTTACTATTTCTTATGAAAGGATCGCCAGATGTTTATAAAGCTCCTAATCATCTTTACAGTAGTGCCAATAATTGAGCTATATGTATTGATCGAAGCGGGTCGCCAAGTTGGTGCCGGAGCAACGATTGCAATGATTTTATTGACTGGAATTGCAGGGGCTTACCTGGCAAGAAGCCAGGGATTCAACTTAATTAATCGGATCCAAACAGACCTGAATCAAGGACGGATTCCTGCTGAAGAGATGCTGGATGGCGCAATGATTCTAGCCGGTGGCCTCTTACTATTGACCCCAGGATTCTGTACAGATCTGTTCGGATTCTGTCTTTTGACCCCGATAACAAGAGAATTTTTCAAGGTCTGGATAAAGAAATGGTTGGACCTTAAAGTTCAGCGGGGAGAGATCCATTTTCGTTAGATTTGGATTGATTTTGAGATTCACGGCAGCCAGGCAAGTTATAGGGGACTTCGACCCTTGCGACGCAGGAGTTGCCACCCCTGGCGCACTTCATCCACCCTAAATAAATAACAGCAGCCCAGATAGATCAAAGCTCCCACGAAAATGGAACTTGACAATATGAGAGACTTATTCAGCACAGAACCAACCTGCAGCCAATCGATTGTATTGAGAAGAAAAGTAACCGCTAGCGCCATTAGCAGACAGCCCGGTAGCACCTTTAAAACAGGTTTGTAAAGCGCTTTCTGGAAAAATCGACCCACCTTACGCTGCAACAACATAAGCAACATGAAGGCGTTGAACATTGAAGCTATGGTCAAAGCGATAGCCAACCCAATAAAACCATAATATTGCATCAAGAATAGCCCTAAAATCAGATTGACCAACAAAGTCCAGAATGAAATCACAACAGGCGTTTTGGTGTCTTTCAAGGCATAAAAAGTTTGCGCAGCAATCCGACTGTAGCCGACAAAAATAAGTCCGGGCGCATAACAAATCAATGCTATAGCTGTATTTTCAAGGGCTATCAGATCAAATTCGCCACCTAGAAAAAACAACGAATAGATAGGCTTGGCACAAATAATAAGCCCGATGATCGCTGGAAGGGTAAATAGTGTAATCAGAGTCAATGCAAAGGTTAACGATTGCTGCAAACCGACATGATCCTCTTCAGACGCCTGGCGACTCATCATTGGCAAAGCAGCCTGCGCAAGAGAAACAATAAAAATCCCCTGTGGAAATTCGAAAAGTCTCTGCCCGTAATAGAGATAAGAAACGCTCCCCTCGGGAAGAAACGAAGCCAGCAGTCGGGTCACAATAATGTTGATCTGGTAGATGGCAACACCAGCTATGCCAGGCAACATGAGAGTCATAATCTTCCGTAAATGAGCATCTCCCAGAAAATTAAAATCGAGCCGTAAATGTATTTTATAACGACATAAAACCGGAAATTGGATTAATAGTTGAACCATTCCACCCAACAACACCCCAACCGCCAGAGCATAAATTGGTTGAGCAAATAAATGACCCATCGTTAGAGCGCTGAGGATCATTGCTAAATTCAAAAACAATGGGGAGAGAGAGGGAACAAAGAAATGACCACGGACATTTAAAATACCCGTCAATAAAGCCAACATTGATACCAGCCCGATATAGGGGAACATGATCTGGTTCAATTGATTCGTCAGCTGTAACTTACCGGCAACCTGACCAAAACCATAACCGATCCCCTGGACAATCCAGGGAGAAAGTAAAACTCCCAGAGACACGACAATCAACATGATGAGCAGCAACAGACTGACACAACGATTAGCTAGCTGCTGAGCTTCTTTTTCACCCCGCTGATGGAAAACTTCTGAAAATGTCGGTACAAAAGCAGCGGTTAACGATCCTTCACCAAAAAAACGTCGCAATAGATTAGGGATGGTGAAAGCCATAAAAAAAGCATCGGTCATCAATCCTGCGCCAAATAATCGTGCCACGACTATATCGCGAACCAGACCAGCAATTCGACTGAGTGAGGTTGCTGAGGCCATCACCATGGTTGCAGCAACAATTTTTTTATTATCAGCCATTCAGAAATTTTAATCCTCTATGAAAGAAGCATAACAGTTTGAAGATGCGATATATTTTCATAAAAATTATCTCTTTCTAACTTGACAGCCAAATAGTTAACCATTACTATCGCGGCTCTTTGAATCAAAGTAATTTATCTATAACAAGGAGAACAATTTCGTGGCCAATCATAAATCAGCAGCTAAACGAAATCGCCAAAATGCGGTAAAACAAGCACGCAATACCCATATTCGTTCAACTATGCGCAACATGGTTAAGCATGTTCGTGAAGCCGTGACCGCCGGAGACAAAGAGGCCGCACAAACAGCTCTTGCAACAGCCCTCCCCTATATCGACAGAACCTCGACAAAAGGGGTTATCCATAAGGCAACTGCCAGCCGCAAGATCTCCCGCTTAAATAAGCTGGTCAATACGCTTGGCTGATGGCTTAGTCATTGTATTTTTTTAAAGTTTAAAAGGGACCGATAAAACGGTCCCTTTTTTATTCAGTTTTTTTCTTAACCAAATGCAATATCAAACTTTCAAGCAAAGCACCGGCGTCTGCACCACTTGACTTCATCGCGAGATCTGTTTCAAGAAATAGCTCAAAAGCATGGAGAAAATCGTTGCGCGAAAACTTTTTCCCTTGTCGAATCAACCCATCAACCACAAAAGGTGGAACCCCGGCAACCTTTGCGATCTCATTCTCTGGACGATTTTGAACTTGCAATTCACGCACCTTCCAGAGCCGTCGGAAATGCAAAACCAGCAGTGTAAGAATTTTTAGCGGTGCCTCACCTGCAGCACTTAGCCGCATCACCAGTGTCAACGCTTTTGCAATATCTCCACGACCGACAGCATTTCCTAATTCAAAAATATTTTCAGCCCGCCCCCTGGATACGACGGCCTGAACATCCTTTACATCAATCAGAGTGGCAGTTCCGATGTAGTTCAACAACTTATCCAATTCTACATGGATTTCATGCAGGTTCCCACTAACCATTAAGCAGAAAAGTTCTAATCCATCTACAGAAATCTTCACATCACGCTGATTGAGAGCATTACGTATATATTGGGGAATTTCTCTATCGTTCAGGGGTTTAAACTCGACTAGCGTACCGCTTTTTCTGAATTGTTGAAAAAACTTTCGACGGTTATCAATTTTGTCGGCGATAAACAACAGGCAGGTTTCCGGAACCGGATTTTGTAGATAGGGGAGTAACTTTTCTAACTCAGCGGCCGATAACCGGTGTGCATCCTTAACCGTTACCAGTCTTTTATCAGCAAAAACAGGGTAAGTCAGCGCCGCTTCAAGAATCAGCTCTGCCGTAACTTCTTTACCGTAAAACTGATTATCATTAAAATCATCTTTTTCATCAGAAACAACCGTTTGTCTAACTAAACGTGCTGCGCGTTGAACCAGGTATTGCTCCTGTCCATAGAGAAATATAAGTTCGGGAACTTGCTGCGAACGCAACTTACGGTATAGCTCATCAGCAGTCATCAATCAAAAGTCATCAAGCAATTGGTAGAGAAGTTCTTCTGCCAAACGTAAAGTGGTTTTATTAAGTGCTAGCAACCTAGAACCCTCCTGGATATTCTTGTCATCAGCTGCGCTGTATATTTCACTCCAACTGACCGTTCCCTCCCAAAGTAGTTGTTCGGATTCAGCCTGCTGCAACACTGCATCGACAATCAGTGTTGAGCGATATTGCCCGATAGCATCATTACTATCATATGAGAGCGCCGAGCTCTTATAATCACGAACCGTCCCCTTCAGAATAGCATCAGCGTATTGTGGCATTTCTACTTGTGTAATTTTACTATTGCGGGAAAAAACCTCACTGACCCGACTGGTCATCATAAATTCAAGTTGCGGCTCAGCCGTTTTATTCACAAATAGTGGAATATAGAGCTTGCCCACTCCACCAGGCAAAACTCCACCGTGACCTGGAAAATGATAACCACACCCAGACAAGCAAAACAGGAGAATACACATGCTGAGAAACTTCATCACACCACCACGATATTAATCAGCCGCCCAGGAACCACAACGACTTTGCGCACCTGCTTTCCATCAATAAAACGTTGTACATTCGGCTCAGCTAGCGCGTCCTCTTCTACTGTTTGTGTATCTGCAGCGACAGCAACCGTAATTTTACCACGAACCTTGCCATTCACTTGCACCACCAGGGTGATTTCGTCCGCAACTAAAGCAGACTCATCCCAGACAGGCCAGCCAGAAGCTTCGACACTCTGCTGATGCCCTAACAACAACCAGAGCTCTTCGCAAATATGTGGCACAAATGGGTTCAATAGACAAACAACCGTTTCCAATGCTTCTCGTAGAACCCCTGGGCTCTCCTGCCGTGACTTAAACGCATAGATCGCGTTGACCAGTTCCATGACGGCAGCAATAGCGGTATTGAAGTGGAAACGACCATCAACATCTTCACTGACTTTTTTGATGGTCTGATGGGTTTTACGGCGCAGTTCCGCTGCCTCTCCTGCAACATTATCGGGAACAACGGCTGCAGTTATCAGTTCCAGATTTTCATTAACGGCTCTCCAGACCCGGTTGAGAAAGCGAAAACACCCTTCTACCCCCTGCTCATTCCATTCCAGATCTTTTTCAGGAGGAGCGGCAAACAGAGAAAACAATCTCGCAGTATCAGCTCCATATTTATCAATCAGCTGATTTGGATCGATGACATTCTTTTTTGATTTACTCATCTTCTCAGTGCGCCCCAATTCAATCGGTTGACCACAAAGAATGCATTTCTCATCAACCACCTGCTCGGGATACAGCCAACCATGTTCTGAGCAACGCTGCGTTTCCTTACAAACCATCCCCTGAGTCAGTAAGTTGGTAAAGGGCTCATCCACATCCAGCATGCCTAGATCGCGCAAAATTTTGGTATAGAACCGTGCGTACAGAAGATGCATGACAGCATGTTCAATGCCACCAATATACTGATCAACCGGTAGCCAATAATTAGCTGCCTTTTTATCTAGCGGTCCAGCAGTGTAATCGGGACAAGTATAGCGGGCGAAATACCAGGAGCTTTCAACAAAAGTATCAAAAGTATCCGTCTCACGCTTTGCCGGCTGCCCGCATTTAGGACAGGTAACCTGCAAAAATTCCATGTGGCGTGCCAAAGGAGAACCACCCTCACCGGTTAATTCAACGTCAGTGGGTAATATCACCGGCAAGTCAGCTTCAGGAACAGGAACCGCACCGCAGCTGTCGCAATAAATAATCGGGATCGGCGTTCCCCAATAACGCTGCCTCGATACGCCCCAATCGCGCAACCGGTAATTGACTGTCTTGCGGCCCTCGCCACGGTCATCCAGGAAAGCTGCTATCTGCTCCTTAGCCGTCACATTATCAACACCATCAAATTGACCGGAATTGGTCAACAACCCAGAGTCGGTAAACGCCTCAGTCAGTTGATCAACAGACAGTTCTTCACCCTCAGGCTGAATAACCACCCTGATTGGCAACTGATATTTTTTCGCAAATTCAAAATCACGTTGATCATGAGCTGGAACTGCCATGACAGCGCCAGTGCCATAACCCATTAAAACGAAATTGGCGAGGAAGATCGGGATTTTTTCCCCATTGAGAGGATTAATACAGTATGAGCCGGTAAAAATTCCTATTTTTTCAAGATCACCGCTGGTTCGATCGGCCTTATCCTGACGCTCTACTGCAGCAATAAAGGCGTTAACTTCTTCTTCCTGTCCTGCGGTGACCAACGACTTCACTAGAGGGTGCTCTGGAGCCAAACTCATAAATGTAGCGCCGAACAAAGTATCCGGACGGGTGGTAAAAACCTTGATATTCTCACTGCGATCTGCAACCGGAAATTCAATTTCACAACCGTAACTTTTGCCAATCCAGTTGCGTTGCATTGACAATACCCGCTCAGGCCACCCAGGGAGATTATCAGTCCATTCCAGAAGTTCATCAGCATAATTGGTAATCTTAAAAAACCATTGTTCCAGCTCTTTTGGCTGAATCAGGTTATGACAGCGCCAACAACACCCGTCCTCAACCTGCTCATTGGCAAGAACAGTTTGACAATCGTCACACCAGTTGACAGAAGATCCTTTCTTATACGCCAAACCTTTTTCAAACATTTTCAGAAAAACCAGTTGTTCCCAACGGTAATAATCAACATCACAGGTAGCAAATTCACGGTTCCAGTCATACGAAAGACCAATCCTTTTCAGTTGCCGCCGCATGCTGTCAATATTTTCATAGGTCCATTTGGCCGGGTGTATTCCATGCTCAATCGCGGCATTCTCAGCGGGCATCCCAAAAGCATCCCAGCCCATCGGATGAAGAACATTAAATCCCTGCATCCGCTTAAAGCGCGCAACAACGTCACCGATCGCATAGTTGCGCACGTGACCCATATGAATACGGCCAGAGGGATAAGGAAACATCTCCAGCAGATAATATTTTTCTTTAGAAGAATCTATGGAAGCACAAAAAGGTTGTTTCTCCAGCCAAATTTGCTGCCATTTGGCTTCTACATCTTGAGGATTGTACAAAGTTTCCATATTGCCTCCGCAACGGACAACAACACCGTTACCTGTCAAAATTGAGCATATACACGAAAACCGGCTAAGGCCGGTATCGATTATAAACATTACACTGAGGAAAAAGAGACTTCCTCTATATTTTACTGTCCCGACAACGGGACAGAGTCATATTAAACTGCTAGGCTATTTAGCCCGATAAGTGATGCGACCACGAGTTAAATCGTAGGGGGACAATTCAACCGTCACGCGATCCCCGGGAAGAATACGGATATAATATTTACGCATCTTTCCAGAAATATGCGCCAGAACAACATGATCATTATCAAGCTTAACCCGAAACATAGCATTCGGTAACGGCTCTACGACGACCCCTTCTACTTCAATTGCTTCTTCTTTTGACAACGGTGCCTCCTGAATTTGAAATTTCATCAACCTAAGAATTAATGGAGTTTTATGACATGTTCACACGGAGCTGTCAAGCCCAAGAACAGGGCTCAGCCCCACCGTGTCTCGGGATTAAGGAGCCGACGGACAACCTCTATGAGACGGGCTGTTTGTAAAGGTTTGGTGATATATTCATTTGCCCCGATAGCAATTGCCCGCTCCCGAGTCACTTCTGAGCCTTCAGTCGTAATAACAATGATTGGAAGTTTTACATAAATAGCGTCGTTACGAATCAGGCCAACCAGTTTCAAGCCATCCATCATCGGCATATTGATATCGGTCAAAAGCAAATCATATTTCTCGGAAGATAATTGCTTCAGTGCTGCAACACCATCACCAGCTTCATCAATCTGCAAACCAGGAAGCCGTTGCAGAGCAAAAACAATGAACTGCCTCATAGTTGGCGAGTCATCAACCACCAGAACCTTAGCAGTATACATTCTTCACAAGCTCCATAAATAAGTATATTTAACGATCGCATCACCGTTGTTTATTGACTGACTGTCCTTCACTTCCGGTTCAATAGCTGCTCGATGGCTTCCATGACCATCGCCGATTTAAAAGGCTTAGTTATATATTGATCAGCGCCAACCTCTTTACCGCGAGCCATATCTTCATGAGACTTCTTCGCTGTCAACAGGATGATCGGTATGTGACGAGTGTCTGGATTTTTCTTGAGCCGCCCACAAACCTCAAAACCATCTAGTCCTGGCAGCATAATATCCAGCAAGATCAAATCTGGCGCCTCTGCAGTTACAGCCTCTAGAGCTGCCAAACCAGTTGTTGCGCCCTGCACCAGATAACCTTTGGTCGTCAGAAGAATGCTTTCCAACTTCAGCAAACTTTCCTCATCTTCAACTATAAGAATTTTTTTTTGCATAAGCCTAACCTCCGTGTAACAGCATACCTGAGTCAATTATAACAAAAGACAACCAAAGATGGCGCTTAAAGTTCAACCGGTTCCACGTAAAGCTTGCTCCATAGCTAATCCTGCTTGAGAGAGAAATACTTCAAAGGCATTTGCAGCGCAAATTGGCTGACTTGAGGGGAAGTTATCGCCACATAAAAGCGCAACAACCTTGCCATCACTCACCAAAGGCCCCAGGAAAACCTCCTCAGCTACACCACCTAAAAACTCTTTCAGACTCTCTTCTGCAGCTGAGTTTTTCAGCGCAGCGCACACAGCGACCTTACCTTTTAAAACTTGAGCAAACAACGACCCAGAATCAACATGTAAACGCATATTCCGAACAATGGTATCAGCAGCAACGCTTAGATCAGCCAAACCAAACTGCCCCAACCCAACCAGTTGATTCCCCCTGACGTCAAAAACAATCGCTCGATTCATGATTTCGCTGGCATAGCGAAGGATTAAAAGTATAATTCCACCGCCAAGTTCGGGATGTTCTAATTCAGCCAGCATCCCTCTCAACAACGCTAATCCATGTTGACTCTGTTGATTTTCCAGCTCAACCAGTTCACGTTCAATTAACTCGTCATCAATTTTATCCTCGCGACCCAGTTCAGTAATTTTACTTCCCTTAACAACCAGACGCTGCGAACTAAGACCCCTCTCAAGCATAAAATCAAGGGGGTTCAGGAGGGCACTGCCAAACGACTTCATCTCTTCAAGTCGAAAAGAAAAACAACCTTCAGTCCAAGAGAAAAAACCAAAGATAATTTTTTCAATCTGAGCCGCAACGACCTGCTCAATCGCTGTGGAAGAAATCCGAAATCTATCAATCAAAATCTTACCCAGCGGTTGATGGGTGTTAAGGTTTTGCTGACACCTTAATGCCTCAATAACCTGGGCTTCGGACACAATTTTATTTCGGCGCAAGAGTTGCCCGAGGGTTTCAGGAAACAAGCTGGAAGAGGCACGAACAACCTGCCCATCCATAAAACAAACCAACCCTTCTCCCTGCCGTCCTTTGAGAGTCAGAGTCCCTGATTTCTTACTGAGACTGAGTATCTGCAGGATATCTCGAATCCCTAAATCTTCCAAATAACCTTCAAGTGCCATAACAGAAATATTCCCAAGTAAAGCTACACCTGTTTTTCAGAAAAACGACAAGCTGTCATAACTTCTTTGTCCCTCGTCCTTTAAATTCCAGCCGGACAGGCACTTGATCAAAATTGAATTTTTCTCTAAAACAATTCACCAGATAACGCTGATAAGAGAAATGGATTTTATCTGGCCGGTTGGTAAAAAGAACGAAAGATGGGGGCCTCACCGCAGCTTGAGCAGCGTAATAAAACTTGATCCGTTGATCACCAGCCATCGCTGGCGGGTGTTTGCTGACAAATTCTTCCAAACCCTGATTTAATTTGGCAGTTGGGATGCGCCGATTAAACTCAGCTGCGACATCCTCCACCTTAGCCATAATCTTGCTGACCCGCTGGCCGGTCAATGCAGAGACAAACATAAGTGGAGCAAAAGGTAAAAATTTAAAACGCCGCTGGACTTCGGCAATAAATTTCCCCATGGTCTGATCATCTTTTTCCGGCAAATCCCACTTATTAACAATCAGAATCAGTGCACGTCCTTTTTCATAGGCATATCCGGCGACAGCTAGATCTTGGTCCGTCACGCCATCTTCAGCATCAATGACCATCAAGACAACGTGAGACCGATCCATCGCCTTAAGCGCCGCAACAGCACTGTATTTCTCCAGCGCCTGGCTGATTTTCCCTTTGCGCCGAATTCCGGCAGTATCAATCAGCACATAACGCTTTTGATTATAGGTAAAGGGGGTATCAATACTATCCCTGGTCGTCCCGGCGACCGGATTGGCAACAACTCGTTCGTAACCAAGCAATCGGTTGACCAGAGATGATTTTCCAACATTTGGACGCCCGACAATTGCCATTCGGATCTCACCTTCTGGATCAGAATCTTCAGGAGCGGGCGGCAATAGTTTCTCTAAATCATCGATAAGCTCATTGATGCCAAGTCCATGTTCAGCAGAAAGCGTGTAAAACTTATCGACTCCCAGAGCATAAAATTCAGCGGTGTCGGCCTCCTGCTTTTCACCATCAACCTTATTGATCAAATAGAAAACCGGCTTATCGACCTGACGTAACATGTTGGCAATTTCTATATCCGCTGGAGTCAAACCATCTTTGACGTCCATCAGATAAAAGATAATGTCAGCCTCTTCAACAGCTAATTGTGATTGTTCTCGCATCTGAATCAACAATCGATCTTCACTGACAGGTTCAAAACCACCGGTGTCAATCAACAGAAAAGGTCGTAAAAAACGGGTCACTTCAGCGTAGTGTCGATCGCGCGTGACCCCCGGAAAATCTTCAACAATCGCTTTACGTTTTCTCAGTAAACGATTGAACAATGTAGACTTTCCGACGTTAGGCCTACCAACAATAGCAACGGTCTTTATCATTTATTAATGATCTTTCTTTTATTGTATGCTTTCGCAAACAGTCATGAAATTATTTTTTACTATAACCAAGCTCACGCAACATACGCTCATTCTGGCTCCAGTCTTTATCAACTCGAACAAATAGTTCCAAAAAAACCCGCGTACCAAGTAATCGCTCAATATCTTTTCGCGCTTCCTGACCAACGGTTCTAATCATCAAACCACCCTTGCCAACAATAATTTTTTTGTGGCTGTCCCGTTCAACATGAATCGTAGCATGAATAACAACCAAATTTTTCTCTGTCTTTTCCTCAAAAGAATCAACCCTGACACCAACGCCATAAGGGATCTCTTCACTGGTGCGGCGCATAATTTTCTCCCGCACCAACTCGGCAACAATAAAACGCTCCGGTTGATCGGTCAGCATATCATCCGGATAATACTGTGGCCCTTCAGCTAGAAAGGGTCTTATTGCCTGTATCATCTGCGGAACGCCATCTCCCCCTTTGGCCGAAATGGGAACCACCTCAGCAAATTTAAACCGTTCGGAATACCGTTGAATCAAGTGAAGCAATCGTGGCGGTTTAACCAGATCAATTTTATTGATAATCAAAAATACTGGCACAGACGATTTGTCTAATAATTGAAGGATGTATTCATCGCCCCCGCCAGGCGAATCATCCGCCTCAACCAGAAACAAAATCAAATCAACATCAGAGCAGGCACCTATCGCCTGATCAACCATAAACCGGTTCAACTTCCCTTTTGCTTTGTGAATCCCTGGAGTGTCAACAAACAGAGCCTGGCCACCCGGAAAATTATGAATACCAAGGATCCGATTGCGAGTTGTCTGCGGCTTATTGGAGGTTATAGCGATTTTCTGTCCGAGAATACGGTTGAGCAGGGTTGATTTACCAACATTTGGTCGACCGATAATCGCGACGAAGCCGGATAAAAATTTCTCTTCTGTCTTAAATTTGTTCATATCTCTCTTAATAGCGGATGATCCAGTGCCACCGCTGCTGCCTTCTGTTCAGCATTTTTTTTACTGCTACCACTGCCCTTGCCAAGTAATTCCCCAGAGGAATAGACTTCTATAGAAAAAGTTCGCTCATGGTCGGGGCCGGAGACCTGCGCCAATAAATATTCGGGAAGATTACCATACTGAGCTTGCAAACGTTCCTGTAAACAAGTTTTATAATCACTACCGTAGCGTAACAGTGCTGATTCCTTGATCACAGCACCAAAAGCCTTTTCAATCACCTGGCTAACGGCAGGAAGACCTCCATCCCGATAAATAGCTCCAAGCAACGCTTCCAGAGCATCAGCAAGTAAACTCGGCTTATCGCAACCACCACTTCTTTGTTCCCCTTTTCCCAAATGCAGGACAGCGCCAATTTGTAACTGCCGAGCGATCTCGGACAACCCCCTTTCGCTGACAACTTCAGCTCGAATGCGGGTTAATCCCCCTTCCGGGATATCGGGATAGTGACAGAATACCCAATCGCTGATGACCAGCTCTAGTACCGCATCACCAAGAAACTCCAAACGTTCATTATGGGGAACGTATTCCGACTGTTCATTGCTGAAAGATTTATGCGTTAACGCCTGGAGCAGCAGTTGTCGGTCTGCAAAAGCATAACCGATAGTTTTCTCCAATTCGTCAAAAAAATACTGTTGCACACTGTCCTCCACACAGAGCTTTCATTGTGCGAGGAGTATAACCAAGTCGAGGAAGGAGTTCAATGACTTGCGCTGGATCATACATCGATTTAGGTTTAACCTTGATTCATTTCTTTCCGCTTCTCTATAATGTGCTCAAAATCTATACTAAATACGGATTCAAACAGAAAACCACATCGGCAGATTTATAAAAGAGATAACACTCAATAATACACAGCAGACAACATGACATTTGACACAATCACTGGACACAATCAGCAAAAAAACAATTTACTGCGCGCCCTTGGCAACCAGCACATTGCTCATGCCTATCTTTTTGAAGGGCCGGACGGAATTGGCAAAAGGCTCATGGCACTTGCTTTTGCACGTACGCTGTTATGTGAAAATGGCACCAGTTGCGGCCAATGCTCTGCCTGCCTCAAAGTTGACCATAATAATCACCCCGATATTCACCAACTGGATGCAGATGGTGCCGCTCTGAAAATTGGTCAAATCCGTTCATTGCAGCAAGAACTTTCCCTGCGCCCACTTGAGGGGAACTATAAGGTTTGTTTGATTGACGGTGCCGAACACTTCACTAACGGTGCAGCGAACGCACTGCTGAAAACTCTGGAAGAGCCACAACCAGGCACATTGATTATCCTCCTGACAAACCAACCAGAAAAACTGTTGCCAACAATTCGTTCACGCTGCCAACGACTCCCGTTCTCACGCCTGCCAAAACAGCAATTAGCGTCCATCCTGGCGCAGAAATTAGACTTAAACGCTACGGAAGCGACAATTCTGGCAGCTCTTTCAGAGGGCAGTTTTAAAAAAGCTTTGGGACCAAACCGAGAACTTTTTCTGGAAAAGCGCAGTAAACTGATTCAATCCTTGTCAGCATTGTCTTCAGGCAGTACTATTCCGACTTTCTCTTTTGCCGATGAACTTGAAATGGAAAAAGAAACACTTCCTGATATTTTAGATATTTTTCAAGCATTTTATCGGGATATACTCTTACTCAAATATGACCGGCCAATAGAAGAGTTGGTCAATCAAGACCTGCTTGAAATTTTACATCGTCAGAACAGAGCAACAACAACAGCTAGCCTGTTATTAAAACTAAAAGCGTTGGAATCTGCCCGCTTTCATTTGCAACGGAACGTCAACCTCCGTCTAGCATTGGAAGTCATGTTGATGCGGATAACCGCCGCCTGAATTTAAAAGGATAAGCATTTACATGGAACGACTTAAAATAGTCAGTATCTCCTTTCACACCGCGGGAAAGATCTTTGATTTTGATTCTCAAGACTTTGACCTGGTCCCTGGCGACAAAGTCATTGTTGAAACTGAGCGCGGTCGTGCCCTTGGAACTGTAATCAGAAAACCACGCGAAATCAACCCGGATCAAGCCCCACCAAAGCTGAAATCGATTCTGCGCATAGCTGTAGAAAATGACCTGCAAATGGCTCAGAGTAATGCGCTCCGGGAACAGGAAGCGTTGCAATTTTGCAAACAACGGGTTAAACAGCGGAATATGGAAATGAAGCTGGTACGAGCAGAATATCTGTTTGACGGATCAAAAATCATTTTCTATTTTACCGCTGATGGCCGGATCGATTTTCGTGAACTGGTTCGTGATCTGGCACAACACTTCCGTACCCGCATCGAGATGCGTCAGATTGGGGTCAGGGATGAAGCTAAACAGGTTGGTGGACTCGGAATCTGCGGCAGAGAACTCTGTTGTTGCAGTCACTTGCGTGAATTTATCCCAGTTTCGGTAAAAATGGCTAAAGCACAAGGCCTGGCTTTAAATCCAACAAAAATCTCCGGCCAGTGTGGGCGCCTGTTATGCTGCCTGGCCTATGAATATGAAACCTACAATGAAATGAAAAAAACTTTGCCAAAGTGTGGCAAAATGTTGCAAATACAGGCGGGCACAGCTGAAGTTATTTCGCGAGATATTCTTGCGCAAAAAGTGACCCTGTCCAGAAACGGTGAACGCTGTCAGATGCATATCAGCGATCTACAAAAAGAAATCGCTAGTGTAGAAAATGTAACAGAAGAAGCTGTCGTAAAGCCGCAAGGGCAGGTTAAAAGACAATCATCAAAACGACCGGAAAAGCCTGCAAACAACCCGGCAAAATCAAATCAACATTCAAATAATCAAAATAGCAACGGTAAAGTACCGCTTGAACAAGGACAGCCGGGGAGCAAAGACGACTCCAGTCAAGAGGCAAATAAACGCAGGCGTAAACGGCCCAGACGGCGCTCAAACCGGAGGACAAAACCTGCAGAAAATCAAACCGGAAGTAACAACTGATGCAATCCGTTTATGGAGCCTGATATGAGCAAAACTTTCTATGTCACTACACCTATTTACTATGTCAACGATGTCCCTCACATCGGCCATGCTTACACAACTCTTGCCTGCGATGTCATTGCGCGCTACAAACGTGCTCGTGGCTATAATGTTGCTTTTTTGACCGGGACTGATGAACATGGTCAAAAGGTCGAAACCGCCGCTAAAGCTAATGGTGAAACCCCTCTAGAACTAGCCGATCGTGTCGTTAAACGCTTCCAGGCACTCTGGACGAAACTAAATATTTCCCATACCGATTTTATTCGCACAACCCAGGAGCGGCACAAACATACGGTTCAGGAACAGTTTAAAGCAATAGAGGCCAAGGGAGATATTTATCTTGGGGAATATGAAGACTGGTATTGTACCCCCTGTGAAACCTTTTGGACGGAGACTCAGTTGCTTGACGGTAACTGCCCCGATTGTGGCCGTCAGACAACAAAATTAAAAGAGGAATCTTACTTCTTCCGCATGAGCAAATATCAGGATCAACTCCTCCAACATATTGAGGACAACCCCGACTTTATCCAACCTAAATCCCGGCGTAATGAAATTCTCAGTTTTATCCGCGAGGGATTACGTGATCTGTCCATCTCACGAACATCTTTTTCCTGGGGCATTCCGGCTCCCGGCAATGAAAAACATGTTATTTATGTCTGGTTTGATGCGCTGACCAACTATATTTCTGCGCTTGGTTACCCGGAAGACAAAGATGGCAACTTTGCTACCTACTGGCCGGCAGTTCACGTGATCGGTAAAGATATTTTGCGTTTTCATGCGGTCTACTGGCCAACATTTCTGATGGCTGCTGGTCTGCCGTTACCGGAAAAAGTTTTTGCTCATGGTTGGTGGACAGTAGAAGGGCAGAAAATGAGCAAGAGCCTGCGCAATGTCGTGGAACCGAATATGCTGATCGATAAATACAGCGTCGATGCAATTCGCTATTTTTTACTGCGTGAAGTTCCCTTTGGGCTGGATGGTGATTTCTCTCACAATGCCCTGATCCATCGCATCAATTCTGACCTGGCCAACGACCTTGGCAATCTGGTCAGCCGCTCAACCGCCATGCTCAGTAAATATTTCGATGGTGAACTTCCTGCACCCGTTGCTGCAAATGACACAGATCGAGCCCTCATCGACCTGTTTGATACCACCATTAAAACGGTCGATACCCATCTAAACAATATGGCGTTTAATAAAACTCTGATGTCAATCTGGGAACTGATTTCAGCTGGCAATAAGTACATAGATGAAACCGCACCCTGGTCCTTAGCAAAAGATCCGGAGCAGCGTGAACGGTTGGCAACAGTTATGTATAACCTGCTAGAATCTCTCCGCATTATTGCCCTGTTGGTTGCTCCTTTCATGCCAACTACGGGCGAAAAAATTCTCCAGATTCTGGGGCAAGACAGCAGTAATCTTTCCCTTGATGGTCAGGATCAATGGGGTGGGCTGAAGCCTGGAACCCACATAGAGAAAGCGGTGCCACTTTTCCCCAGGATAGAGAACTAACAATAATCAACAGATGATGTTATCAGGGCGCACTATGCGCCCTGCTTTTTTTGGAGCTACTAAATTGCTAAACAAGCGTCTCCCTTTGCTGGTTGACAGTCATGCTCACCTTGATGGAAATCAATTTGCTCATGACCTTGATGAAACCATTGAACGCGCAACAGCTAACGGTATCAGCCACATACTCACCATCGGCTGCGATCTTGAAAGCTCTTCGAAAAGCATTGCTATCGCGGAGAAATATGAAAACATCTTTGCTGCCGTCGGTGTGCACCCGCACGATGCAACTGAGATAAATGACTCCGTGCTGGCAAAGTTGCACGTAATGCTGACCCACCCAAAAGTTGTCGCACTGGGGGAGATCGGTCTTGACTACTATCGCGACCGGTCACCACGAGAGATCCAGCGTAGGGCCTTCAGGGAACAGATTCGCCTAGCGAAAGAAATTGGCAAACCGATCATTGTTCACGACCGTGATGCCCATGTAGAAGTTGTGCAGATTCTTAAGGAGGAGAATGCTTCTGCGGTTGGTGGAATTCTGCACTGTTTCAGCGGCGACCTAAACATGGCTCAACAATGCCTTGACCTCGGCTTTTATCTCTCATTTACCGGCACGATTACCTATCCGAAAAATGACGCCGTCAGAGAGATCATTAAAGAGATCCCAATCGATCGGATGTTGGTTGAAACCGACTGCCCTTACCTGTCACCACAAAAATTTCGTGGCAAACGAAACGAACCCGCCTATGTCCGCTACACAGCCGAAAAAATGGCACAGATTAAAGGGCTCTCAATTCGGGATATTGGCAGAGTCACCAGTCGTAACTGTCATGATCTGTTTGGCTTCGGCTCAGTTGATCAAAGCAGCAAAATCGCCTATCAGATTCGAGACTCACTCTATCTAAACATTACCAATCGCTGTACCAACAGCTGTATTTTCTGTGCAAAATTCAGCAACTTTGTCGTCAAAGGGCATGAACTGCACCTCGATCATGAACCTTCTGTAGCAGAGATCAAGCAGGTAATTGGCGATCCAACCCATTATGCGGAAATTGTTTTCTGTGGATATGGCGAACCACTGCTGCGCCTTGATATCATTAAGGAAATATCCCAATGGCTGAAAAATCAGGGGGTAACAGTCAGAATCAACAGTGATGGCCAAGCCAATCTGGTACATGGTCGCAACATTCTTCCTGAACTGGCCGGACTGATCGATGCAATCTCGATCTCGCTAAACGCTCCCAACTCTGAGGATTACCACCGCCTCTGTCGATCGACGTATGGCGCTCAGAAGAGCTATCAAGCGGTCAAAAAGTTTCTACAGCAGGCAGGACAATTCATTCCCGACGTGACCGCCACGGCAGTTTCATATCCGGGGGTTGATATTGCTTCCTGTGAACAGGTTGCTAAGGAGCTTGGGGTAACATTTAGAGTTCGTGAATACAACGAGGTGGGTT
>JASJGU010000404.1:0-14851 GCA_033791385.1 Desulfuromusa sp. | reverse complement strand
ACGGTCTTCCTTTGCATCAGTAAAAGCTCCCTTCTTAAAACCAAAAAGTTCACTTTCAAAAAGGCTTTCGCTTATGGCTCCAAGGTCAACACTGATAAATACTTCATTTTTTCGATTTGATGCTCTTTGAATTGCTCGGGCAACCAGTTCCTTGCCGGTTCCACTCTCTCCAGTGATCAGAACAGAACTGTTCGTCGGAGCGACCTGTAGGATTCGCTGAAAGACTTTCTGCATCGGATCACTTTTGCCGATGAAGGAATCGGAGACGGGTTCTAGTGGAAGGCTCTCGGTAATGATCTCTGATTCAAGACTCAAGAGCCTTTTTTTGACAGCTGATTGAACCTTCTCAATAATTTGGTCTGGCAGGAAAGGTTTAGTCAGGTATTCAAACGCACCATTCTTCATGGCATCCACAGCCGAATCGACGGTTGCAAAGCCAGTGATAATAATGACGGGAACATTGGGTTGCAGGACTGAAATTGTTTTTAGTACTTCAATGCCACCCATAATTGGCATTTTCAGATCACTGATGACGACACTGAAACTATCTTTCTGCAACTTCTCCATGCCGACTTTGCCATTCGGGGCAACGATGACCTGGTACCCTTCCATGGTCAGTGCCTGACGGAGTCCTTCACGAATAACCGCTTCATCGTCGATTACCAGAATTTTGTGCGTCACATTTTCGTCCATAATGGTGTGGATTGCCTTCTGGTTCAACGGAAAAAAAATTTAACTAGCGAATTTCCAAAGCGTTTCATATTAATAAGGGAAAAGGAAACAGTCAAGGGATAAGTCGCAGAAACAACCGGGGCAACGTTGTCGGCTAAAATTCGCAAATAGCTGGATCTAGGTGTAAAGGCAGGTCGAAATGACATATAGTCAAAATAAAGAATAAATAAAATAAACAGTGTGCTTTAATGATTTTGATCAGTTTTTATATCGTAAATATCCATAATAACAGAGTGTTAGCCGTGTATTTTTGTTTTTCCTTGGTCGTTTCTTCCTTTTTTGCTGTATGAAAAAGATATTCATTGAGTTCTAAAAAATAGAACAATACGTCGTGTGATAATTTAATAATTACGTAATAACAGTGCTTTATATGAAATGAAAATTATAACCGGTGTTTTGGCACAACTTCTGTATATGTGAAGAGTACATTAGAAAATAAATCTAAATATGCCATGGAGGTTGGGATGAAAAATATCGTTCGTAACAGTGTTTTTGCTTTAATTTGTGTTTTAACTGCGGTTTCCACTGCTGTTGCTGCAGGGGCTCCTGCTGATCAGGGTGGTTCGCTGCTATTGACCCTCTTTGTCGGTTTTTTTGCTCTGATTGTGGTTTTTCAGTTGGTTCCAGCTTGTTTATTGTTTGTTGGAATCCTGAAAGGTTTGTTTTCACGAAAGCACACGGCTGGCAGCAAAGTTCCAGCAGATAAATAAATTCAGTAGAAAGGTGAGGAGAATTTATGAACGGTCTTCTTATAGCAAATAAAAATCAAGCAGCACGAGAGCAGATGGCCACCTTGTTTGAAGTGGATGGTTATGCGGTTACAGCTGCTGATTCGGTGGTTAACTCTCTCGAAGGTATTCTCGATAAGTCAATTCAGGTAGTCCTTCTTGGCGGTGTATTCGATGAGCAGCAGATTTCAAAATATGTTCCGTTGTTGAAAAAATGTAACCGGAATTTATCGATTATCCTGGTTTCCGATGAAATGCCACTTGAGCTGTTGCGCAGAATTCGTAAGGAAGGGATTTTTTACCATGCATTAAGGCCGGTTGCGGACGAAAGCTGGGATGAAATTCGCCAGGCCGTTAACTGTGCTTTTGAAAATTACCATGCACGGCAGAGCGTTGGGGGTAAGTGGTTTAGAGCAAAGGCTCCCACACCGTTACAAGAAAATACTAGTGTGACTTAATTAATAATCATTTCATTTTTTGGCCCCTTTATGGGGCCTGTCTTTTTGTCATTTCCGCTTTTCGCCATTTCCTGATTTATATATAAAAAATATTCAGTTAACGGTATACTGTATACAATTTTTATCCATTTGTAATGTTGATATTTCTCAGTAAGTTATGGGTCTTTTGCCCCTCATTTTAAATCTTAAACAGGTTTTATATGTATAGGATTAATATACAGTTAATCTGGACAAAAAGGGTTATATTCACTGAATAAGCGATGTAAAAACGTATGGTTATGATTTTATCGAAGATTGTTGCTTGTCTGGCATAACCCCTGCATTTCATCCCCAAGGATTTGTAGTTTTTTGCTCTATTTGTGTTTAGCAGAATATTAAAAAATGACTTGTAAGAAGCTGCCGCAAAAGAAAAAAGTTTCAATGTGAGGAATTCACAAGTATAGTGCGCCAATTAAGAGGCCTGACGCTTATGATTGCTCATTCGTTACTACACTGTCACCGAACGAGCGACATTAAACATTTGTTAAGGAGGTTTTCATGCAAAGGGTAAAAACATTACTAACAACTATCGCCTTGGTGCTTATGGCTGTTTCCCCTGCCTTGGCGACAGACACAAGTAAAACCTATAACAGTGGCATTCTGGTTCTTCTGTTCGTCGGATTCTGTGCTCTGTTGATTGTTGCTCAGCTGGTTCCAGCTGTTTTGGCTCTATTTGGGATGACCAAGGAAGCTGCCAAGAGCACATCAGGAAAAAAACTTACCGCATCGGCCAGGAAACACTGAATCATTTTCTTTGAAAGGTATTTGTGATGTTTGATTTTTTCATGAATGTTGGTCATGTAGAGCAGATTTATACCGTTGTAGATTACTACACCTATATCAAGGGTCTTGAATATCTGCTTTGTCTGCTGTTTTTTACCTTCTTCCCCATGTTTTATCGTTATATCCATAGTGGAGATGAGGATTAGTCAGCTTTGGGTCAACGGACCGTATTTTAATTGATCTGCCAGATGCTGAAATTATTCTGCGGGCAGAATTAAGAACTAAGGAGTAGGGCTATGGTAAATGCTGGTAAACAGCTTATGGTGGGATTGGGAGTATTGCTGCTTTCTTCTGTCCTGGCAATAAGTTGTTACGCAATGGATTATCCAGATGAGGTTGAAATTGATTCTCTGGCTAATTTGTATGAAGCAGTTGTTTTTGACCATGCAATGCACGTAGATGCAACTGAGGGGTGTGCTGCGTGTCATCATCATACGACAGGCACCCCAGTTTTAAATGAGTATTGTGCCAAATGTCATACGGGTGATGTCGAAATGGATACGGTATCATGTCAGGACTGCCACTCTGCCAATCCTGTTTCAGCAGAAAACCTGCACAATCCAAAACCAGGTTATTCTTACCATAACGATCAGCCGAACTTGAAAGCTGCTTATCACTTAAATTGTTTGGGTTGTCACCAGGAAGTCGGAGGCCCGACCGGTTGTGAAGACTGCCATGCAAAAACTGAAGCCGGTGATAAGTTTTATCGCTCTGGAGAGTTTACTCCGAAGGAATCAGCACATTCATCCGGGCACTGATGATTGCTGTGTGGGAATATAACAAGGAGATTTCGTTATGGGTAAGATAACACGTAGAAAATTTTTAGCCGGAACTGCTGCAGGCGGGGCTGCCATAATGCTGACCCCAGCTCAAAAAGCACTCGCAGCCGGATCATTTGAGGGTTTCCCTGAAGGGATGGGTGTGTTGGTTGACCTGACCCGTTGTGTCGGGTGTCGCACTTGCGAGGCTGCTTGTAACGTAGAGCAGAAGTTGCCGGAACCGGCACTGCCCTTTGATGATTACTCGGTCTTTGATGAAATTAAACATGGTCAAAAGCGCCGCACCACCGACAAAGCTTACACTATTGTTAATCGGTATGAGCCGGAAGGTGCTGACCCCCTTTACCGGAAGATTCAGTGTAATCACTGTAACGAGCCAGCTTGCCTGACCTCATGCTTTGTTAATGCCTACAAAAAAACCCCGGAAGGGGCGGTTATTTATAACTCAAAGGTTTGTGTTGGCTGTCGGAACTGCATGATTGCCTGCCCATTCCATATACCAGCATATACTTACCATTCTGTTTTGAATCCGGTGATCAAGAAGTGTATCTTCTGCTACGATACCCGGTTAAAAGAGGGTAAGCCTCCGGCATGTGTTGAAAGTTGTCCGCAGCAGGTTATGACCTTTGGCAAGCGGAACGACCTGATGAAGATTGCGCATGAGCGGATTAAGAAGAACCCCGGTAAATATGTGAACCATGTTTACGGTGAGAAGGAAGTTGGCGGAACGGGTTGGTTTTACCTTTCCAACGTCCCATTTGAAGAAGCCGGCTTCGATACCGATTTACCGAACAAGCCAATCATTGACAACGTCAAGGATTTCCTGGCGATAGTTCCTATGGTGCTTACAATTTGGCCAGCGCTGTTTACAGGTTTTCACCTGCTTGCAACAAAAGGAAAATCTCACGGTCATGGGGATGATCATAGCCAAGATGAGCAGGAGGGCCACGGAAAATGAAAAAGTTAGCTAACTATGGAGTTATGCCACACGATGCCGCATTGAAGTCAGATGGGCAGAAGTGGTCACTAATGGAAAAACTGCTGCTAGGTCTGACCCTGGATCAATATATCGGTCAAGTTATCCGCAATAAATTCAACTGGATTCTGGCAGTTATTTTTGCCATTGGAATTCCGGTTATTATTTACCGTTTTATTTTCAGCCTGGGTTCCGTAACCCACGCTTCCTACGATTATCCTTGGGGCTTGTTCCTTGGATTTGGTCTGTTCTGTATGGTTCCGTTATCAGCCTCCGGATTTATGCTTGGAACAACAGTGGAAATCTTTGGTCGGCATGATTTTGAACCGATCGAACGACTGGCGTTGTTAAACGGTCTGCTTGGTTATTTCTTTGCGGTCGTTTATTTGCTGGTTGACCTTGGCCAGCCTTGGCGTCTGTCTTACCCGATGGTTTATTCCTTTGGACCTGCTGCCGTTTTGTTTCTGGTTGGTTGGCACGTCGCAACTTACCTGTCGGTTCAGGTTGCTGAAGTGTCCACCGCATTTTTCGAGTGGATCGGTTTCCAGCGCGGATATGATTTTATCCGTAAGGGAACTATCGGCTTGACCGTATCCGGTATTATTCTTTCAACTCTGCACCAAGGTGCTTTGGGGGCACTGTTTCTCTACGCCCCGGGGAAAATTCATCCGCTTTGGTATTCTTCGGCTTTCCAGTGGCTGCACTTTTTTGTTTCATCGATTCCAGCTGGCCTTTGCATGGTGATCTGTGTGAGTACGGTTGTCATCTATACAATGAAGTGGCGCTGTGATCAGCGGTTTATCGATAATCTTGACTGGATTACGATTGCTCTGGCCAAGGGTGCGGCAATGGGTTTGAGCACTTACCTCATTATTAAACTTGTGGCCATTGCTCACGACAACGAGTGGGCTTATCTTATGACTGGCTGGGGTGCCTGGTGGTTGTTGGAAATTATCGGATTTGTGGTCCTTCCCTTGATTATTCTCTCCTATGCGATTCACCATAAACTGGTTGGGTTGTGCCGTATCGGTGCTTTTATTACGGTTGCCGGGATTCTCTTGAACCGTCTGAATACTGCACTGATTGCTTTCAACTGGAAGCTGTACCAGGAAATTCCACATCAGTGGGAGATCATTATCAGTATTACCATCTTTGCCATTTATGTAGCGACATACCGCTTTATCTTGAACCGCTTGCCCATTCTCTACCAGTTTAAGGGCCAGGCTGAAAAGTAACGGGGCGGATTTTGCCAGCAGTTGTAGGCAAGAAGATCCGGCCAGCCATTCAATAAAAATCCCTGCCAGGTGGAGATATCCTTTGCCTGACAGGGATTTTTATTTTACTATCGTCGAAATTATAAACTAACTAGAGTGAGGGAGTATGTTTGATAATTTGATCGCCAGAGCTATTGTGCCAGTCACGATCGCGGTCACAGGATTCGTCATCTTCGTTTGTATCCTGCTGTACTCCTTTGTCAAGTCAGATATGACAGCTGAGGCGACTCGCCATTTAGATGGTTGTGCTACCACCGTGGTTAAGTCGATGGTCTCGGCTATGATGGAAGACGACCAGGATGCCATCCAAAATATTGCGATCAATATTGGAACCCGTACTGATGTCGAATTGCTCAAGATTTATGATCATGAGGGCAATGTTCGCTACACCGGACAAGAAGAGCCAGAAACTCTGACTGCTACCGTTGACTCACATCTCCAAAACTTTTTACAACCAGATTCTGCTACGTTTGAAACTCAATATAATGTTGACCATGACAATGGTCATGTCTCGGTTACTTTGCCGATTTTGACTGAGCCGAAATGCTTTACAGCGGCCTGCCATATTCACTCAGAAGATGAGAAGGTTCTCGGTTTCTTAAGCATTGGTATAACAAGTGCTCAGCTGGAAAAAACCCTTGCACTCCTCCGCTACCGGCTGATAATTTTCAGCGTAATGGTATTGTTCTTGACCATTGGTGGTGTTACTGCCCTGCTGAGGATGAACCTCTTCTTGCCTATTCTCCGGTTGACCTATAATGCTGAACAGGCAGCTCAAGGGGTTGCGGAGTATGACCTGCCAAAATCTGATCATAAACTCGGCAAATTAAATAAAGATTTTCGCTTATTAGTCAAACAACGAGATCAAGCCTTGCGGGATTTGGAGGCTATGGGAACCCCAGCTAGAAATGTAGGCGATGGATCCGACGACTCATGAAACCGAAGAAACTCCTCTGCCGGACATCAACCCACTACGGAAGCAGGTTCAGGCGAAGATTAAAAGACTAGAGTTGCATTCTAGTACTGGTCTCTGGATCCTTGCTCTGTTTACTGTCCTTAGCATGGGGGCATTTCGTAATTTTGACTTTCTGCCGCCATTAAGTGAAGGTATCCGTGCGGCCTTAGGAGCAGGCCCTCCGGTTAAGTATATCAACTGGGCGCTGGTGATGTACGGGTTCTCAGCGATTATTCTGATCCTGACACATATGGCCAGTGATAACAAACCGCGCGGCGCTTTAGCCCATTTTGGCTATCTGGGAGCCTTCTACCTTTTTTATCATTTTTCTGAGGGTCTTAGAGAAAACTTCTGGGCAATCTTTGTGGTTGGATTAACGATTTTGGGACTGCAAAGTTATCATGTCTGGAACTATTACCATGAAAAAATCCAGGAGCAGAGAGAGATTTTAGAAGAGTTGGATAAGCTGTTAGACTGATCTTTCTGCTGTTTTCTACCAAAAGCCCCGCCTAGAAATAAGCGGGGCTTTTGTTTTATGCTGCTATTCGGTTCTATTGGTCACTTCTATCAGGTGATATCCGAACTGGGTTTTAACCGGCCCCAAAACCTTGCCGACTTCGCCACTGAAAACTACGTCATCAAATTCTTTGACCATCTGGCCAGGCGAAAATTCACCTAGGGCTCCACCTTGTTTACCTGATGGACATTTTGAATGTTTTTGTGCGACTTCCGCAAAGTCGGCTCCGGCTTCGATTTCTGTCTTCAGGTTATTGCAGTTGTCCTCAGTGGGAACCAGGATGTGACGTGCACTTGCTTTTGCCATAGCTATTTTTCTCCTTAGGTTTTCCTTGAACCTGAATGCGGTGACTCAGATTGAACAGAGTTATGACTACTTACAGCAGTCTTCCAAAATCTTTATTACAATTACGACAGTGCCATTTTGGAGCAGTTTTACGAATCATGCAACCACCGGAAATAATTTTTCCCGATTCAAGCCCTTCAACCATCCTTCTGCTCAACTGTGGCTTGCCGTAGACATAGATTGCGACATTGTTTGATCCACAGGCAGGACAAGCGGAGATACTGTCAAAATCAAAACTATTATCTAAAGCAGTGTGATTCGCTTCCTCGCCGGTTGCTACTTCTTCTGGGGAAATATCCTCGATTGATAACAACTGACGCAGTGCTTTTTTTAGAACTGACATGTGTATTCATTTCTCGGAATTCAATGACTTTCTTGCTGCTCCGCGAATTGTTCTGCGAACAAACGCTGGAGTTCCGGTCATTGGAGCTTCGGTTAACTGTTCGATTTTCAGGCCGGTAGCATGGATAGCAGCGGCAGTATCACGAGTTAAACGACAATTCCCTGCACAAAGACTCCAGAAAGGTTCAATCCGATGTTGCCAAGTCAGGGTTGACGGGTGGTTAGAAATAACGTGCTCAAGAAAAAGGAAGGTGCCATCTGGGCGTAATAAACGATAAATCTCTTTGAGACTGGTTTCAAGGCTGGGGACGGAACAGAGGACCAAGGTGGATACAATAGTATCAAAAGATGCATCCGGCATTTCTATCGAATCAGCACCCCAATCGGTAATATGGAATCGGTCTTTCTGGGTCTCTACCGTTTTACGCTGTAGCTTTTTGCGCATCTGTGCATCGGGTTCACTGAGAACTATCTGTGTGACCGACTCAGGGTAGTGTTGGAGGTTGACCCCTGTCCCTGCTCCAATTTCCAGCAGGTCACCACTGGCCTGGGATAGCAGCTCTTTGCGCCATCCGTACAGGCATTTTTTTTCGGTGCTCCGCATGGCATAGTCATAGCTTTTAGCCATCAGAAAAGAGTGTATTTTTTTAATCGGCATTGTTTGGATCCAGTTCTCTTGACTTGGATTGATCCAGACTCTCCAAACCAGAGTAAAAGTAGCGTCTGAACTATATGTTACCACAATGGTTGGGCTTGTCGCTCATGTCAAGAAACTGAAACTAAGTGCGTGTTAATTCTGAAGGTAAATATAATCAGTTTTGTCGTGCTCCGCTCTTGCCAGGTTGAAGGTGCGGTTGTATATTTGCGCCATGAGCGCATTGATTATAGAAAATTTGCACAAGTCTTTTGATGGCGTCCCGGCGGTAAAAGGGGTCAATTTTACCATTCATAAGGGCGAGATTTTTGGCTTGCTCGGCCCCAATGGTGCAGGGAAAAGTACCACAATCAACATGATTGCCGGGGTGGTCCGACCGGGGTCGGGGAGCATCACTGCCTTTGGCTACGACAACCAGCGCGATTATCGCTACACCCGCAGGATGCTGGGAGTTGTACACCAGGAAATTGTCATCGATAACTTCTTTACTGTGGCTCAGGCACTCCAACTTCATGCCGGTTATTATGGCGTCAAAGATGATCCAGTCTGGCGCCAGTTGTTGATCGAACGTCTTGGATTGAAACCTCATCTGGATAAGGTGATGTTGAAATTATCAGGGGGTTTGAAGCGACGCTTCATGATTGCCAAGGCGCTTATTCATCGCCCGCAGTTGTTGCTTCTGGATGAACCAACTGCCGGGGTTGATGTCGAGTTACGGCACGGGTTATGGGAATTTGTCCGGGAAATCAACCGGCAGGGAACAACGATTTTGTTGACAACGCATTACCTGGAAGAAGCTGAACAGATGTGTGACCGTATCGCGATCATGAACCATGGTGAACTGATTGCACTGGAGGAGACACAAAAGTTGATCCGGCGCCTGTCCAACCGTCAGTTGCGCCTATGGTTAGAAGAACCTTTGCTAGAACCTCCTGCGAGTTTGGATCGATATTCGCCCAAATTGAAAGAAGGTGGCAATGTTTTGCTGCTTAGCCTGCCAGTCGGTGAAGGAGCCGGGAATGTATTAACCCAACTCACAGAATTAGGCTTGAAGATTCGTGATGTTGAGACGGATCAGAGTAGTTTGGAAGATGTTTTTATCCATCTGACGGGAATGAAAGGGGGCGTCAATGGTCACCATTCCAGATAATAAATATTATCCCTGGCTCCCCTTTGTTACTCTGCTGCGCAAAGAAATTTTGCGCTTCGTCAGAGTTTCGACCCAGACATTGCTAACCCCGATAGTGACGGCGTCATTATACCTTTTTATCTTCGGGGCAACTTTGGGAGAGCGGCTTCATGTTCTTGAAGGGTTCAGTTATGCCCAATTTGTCATTCCGGGTCTGATTATTATGGGGGTGATAAATAATACTTTCGCAAATACCTCATCATCTTTATTTATGTCGCGCTATCTGGGCGGGATTGTCGATCTGCTGGTGACCCCGGTCAGTCCGCCGCAGTTCATCATGGCCTATACGCTGGCGGCAATGCTGCGTGGGTTGCTGGTCGGTACAGTGGTCTGGCTGATTTCTACTCTGTTTGCGGTGCTGCCCTGGGAATCTCCCCTGTTGGCGATCTTGATGGCGATTCTGGCCAGTTTTTTGTTTGCCCAGTTCGGTTTAATTGCTGCAATCTATGCGCATAATTTTGACACGCTTTCTATGTATAGTAACTTTTTAATATTACCGTTGGTCTACCTCGGTGGGGTTTTTTACCCCATCTCTATTCTTCCCGATCCCTGGGGGACGTTTTCTTATCTTAATCCATTATTTTATCTGATTGATGGTTTTCGGCATGCGATTATCGGTGTTGGCGATACCAGTTACCTGATTGCTTTCGGCGTCAGTTTGGGGATAGCGACCGTTTTGTTTGCCTGGGCTGCCTGGCTGATTGGGAAGGGCTATCGGTTGCGAGCCTGAAAAAGGAGAAGATTATGTTGTCAGGAAAAAACCGCACAGCATTCAATGCCTTTTATGATGCTGTGCGAGATGAATCGTCGCTCGATAAAAAAACCACTATCCTGATTGGCCTGGCGGCAGCAATGACGAGCGGATGTGCTCCTTGAATGGCACACTACCTTGGCGTGGCTGAGGAGCAGGGAATTACCGGTGAAGAAATCGGCGCAGTGCAGGGGATATGCATGGCGGTTTCGGCGGGGAAAGTAAATGCACAATTGCGCGAAGTTGAGCATATACACAAAGAAACAGGAAACTAATTTGTTGGCGAGGAATATTTGTCGATGCAAGATCATTTAATCCGGGTGGTTAGTCCCGATGGTTTGTTTCGTGCCGCAGCAGCGGTAACAACCGAATTGGTACGCACTATTTGTGAAAAGCAACAGACCGATCTGACTGCGACTGTCGCGCTGGGGCGCTTGTTGACCGGCGGTGCTTTATTGGGTTGTCTGCTCAAGGGTGAACAACGCCTTGCTCTGGTTGTTGAAGGAAATGGTCCGCTGGGTAAATTGAGTGTTGAGGCTGATGCCAAGGGAACCATCCGCGGAAGCATCCGCAATCCAGTAGCTAATTTACCACCGGATGGTGATCGTTTTGATGTAGCTGGTGCAATTGGTAAGGCTGGATTTCTCCATGTCTGGAAGGATCTTGGCCTAAAAACTCCCTACCAAAGCATGGTACAGCTGCAGAGCAGCGAAATCGCAGAAGATCTGGCTTGGTATCTGACCAGCTCAGAACAAGTTCCATCCAGTATCGGACTGGGAGTTGAACTTGATTCGCAAGGTCAGGTTGCAGTTGCTGGGGGGTTTTTGGTCCAATCTTTACCCCCAGGAGATTCTGCCGCGATTGAAATTCTGAGTGAGAAAATAAAAGGGCTACCTCCAACGACCAGCCTGCTGCGCCAAGGATTGACGCCAACTGAGATTCTTGCACGGATATTCACCGATGTCGGTTTTCACGTGCAGCAAGAGATCCCTTTGCGGTTTTCTTGTCCCTGTAATCAGCAGCAGATAGAACAGATGTTAATCGGTCTTGGTCGCCAGGAGCTTACCTCTCTTAGTGAAGAGCAGGAGCCGGTTGAGGTTATTTGTGAATATTGCCGTCATCACTATCACTTTAATCGTGAGCAGATGGGTGAATTAATTGGAAGAGCAAAATAAGAGTACGCGAGGCGGCAGTTTTTTTTGCAGTAGATTGTCCAGGCCGAAAAGTATAAACCCAGAGGGATTCGCTTACCGCTGATCTTTACTCAGCCAATAAAACAATAAAAAACGTGGGTAGAAAAAAGCAAGAATAACTAAAAACTACTGTAATATCAGAGCAAAAGTAGAAGATTCTGGGAGTCTTAATTGCATACAGTATACGGTATTTCTCTTGACATAATGGAGGAATTATCCTAGTTTTCACACGCTGTGGAGTATCCTGACAGCATGTTGGGCACAGCTGAATGGTTCAATCTCTTCTATGGAAGGAGCGGTCTTTATGCTTGATCTTTATTTGCCAATTCTTGTCGTCATGGGAATCGCTTTAGCTTTTGCAATCGGGTCGGTTGTTTTGTCCAGACTCGTTGGAGTGAAGAGGCCCAGTGAGGTCAAGTTGGCACCGTATGAGTGCGGTATGCCCTTGATCGGCTCAGCTCAAGATCGTGTTTCCATCAAGTTTTATATTGTTGCGATGCTCTTTATCCTTTTTGATATTGAGGCAGTTTTCCTTTATCCCTGGGCGATTATGTTCAAGCGTCTCGGAGTTTTCGGTTTTGTTGAGATGGGCGTGTTTATTATCATTCTTCTCGTCGGCTTTATCTATGTATGGAAAAAAGGAGCTCTGGAATGGGAGTAGAGCAACCAGCAATGCCAAAGACACTTGGCAGTGGTTTTATTACAACAAGTCTGGATAAATTAGTTAACTGGTCGCGGGCTAGCTCCATGTGGCCATTGACTTTTGGTCTGGCGTGCTGTGCTATCGAGATGATGGCAACTGGTGCTGCTCGTTTTGACCTTGACCGAATGGGAATTCTGTTCCGAGCTTCGCCGCGTCAGGCCGACGTTATTATTATTGCCGGGACAGTCACCAAAAAGATGGTTCCGGTTATCAAGACTGTTTATGAGCAGATGCCGGAGCCTAAGTATGTCATTGCGATGGGTGCCTGCGCTTCTTCGGGTGGCATATTTGATACCTACAGCACAGTGCAGGGGGTTGATGAGTTTTTGCCGGTCGATGTTTATATTCCCGGCTGCCCTCCACGTCCTGAGGGGCTGCTTTATGGTCTGATGAAGCTTCAGGATAAAATCCGGGCTGAGCGCAATACCTTTGGTGCTGCTATTGGTGTTGGTGACGTGATTCATAATAAGGCCTGATGGCCCGCAGTTGATAACAGGGAAAAACAATGAGCGATCAAGCAATTGTTGAAAAAATGAAGGCGAAGTTCTCTTCCGAAGTTCTGGGTGTTGTTGAGTTCCGTGGAGAAACAACGGTCACCGTTAAAAAGGGACAGATTGTTGATATCTGCACCTTTATGCGTGATGATTTTGGCTATAATCTGCTTTGTGATCTTTGCGGAGTCGATTATATGGGGAAGTCTCCACGCTTCATGGTGGTTTACAACCTCTACAACATCACGACAAAACAGCGGATTAGGATTAAGGCGCCGGTAGAAGAGCAAAATGCCAATATTGATACCGTTTGTACGGTCTGGGGAACAGCAAACTGGCACGAGCGTGAGTGCTGGGATTTAATGGGGATTAAGTTTAATAATCATCCTGACCTGCGGCGGATTTTGATGCCGGCCGACTGGGAAGGACACCCCTTGCGCAAGGATTATCCGCTGCAGGGCCCTGATCGTGAACCCTATCAGGGCCGACTCTCCTAACTAACGCTTTAGACATTTCTTAATCGGACGAGGCATACAATGGCAGCAAATACCAGCGAAACAATGACTATCAACATGGGTCCCCAGCACCCGTCGACACACGGCGTGTTGCAGTTGATCCTTGAGCTCGATGGTGAGATTGTCCAAAAGGCAACTCCGCATATAGGTTTTTTGCACCGGGGGATTGAAAAGCTTTCTGAGCACCGTACTTATCATCAGATCATTCCGCTGACTGACCGCCTTGATTATCTGGCGCCGATGAGTAATAACCTTGGCTACGTCCTGGCGGTCGAGAAGTTGCTCGGGATTACAGATGAAATTCCGGAGCGGGTTCAGCGGATTCGTGTCATCATGACTGAGTTGACGCGCTTAAAGAGTCACTTGGTTTGGCTGGCCTGTCATGCTCTTGACATTGGCGCCATGACAGTTTTTCTCTACTGCTTCCGTGAGCGTGAATGTATTACCGATATCTATGAAAAAGTTTCCGGTGCACGGATGACCTCCAACTACTTCCGCGTTGGTGGTCTTGCTGAAGATCTCCCGGATGGCCTTGAGGGGGAAATTCGTTCGTTTGCTGAATCTATTCCTGCCCACGTTGAAGAATATGAGGGGCTGCTGACGGGTAACCTGATCTGGCAGAAGCGAACCATCGGTGTTGGTAAAATCAGTGCTGAAGCAGCTATCGATATTGGTATTACTGGTCCTGCGTTGCGGGCTTCCGGGGTCGATTGGGATCTTCGGCGTGATAATCCATACTGTGGTTACGAGGATTATAGTTTTGAAGTTCCAGTCCGAGAAGGTTGTGACACTTTCGACCGCTATAAAGTGCGACTCGATGAGATGCGCCAGTCGGCCTTGATTGTGTTGCAGGCGCTGGATAAGCTGAAGCCGGGCCCAATCCTAGCTGACTGTCCTAAGGTTGTTCTTCCTGCAAAGCAGGATGTTTACAATAATATCGAAGGTTTAATCCATCATTTCAAGATTGTTACTGAAGGCTTTAAGCCAGAAGTAGGTGAAATTTATCAGAGTGTTGAAGCCCCCAAGGGTGAACTTGGTTATTACCTTGTTTCTGATGGCTCAAATCACCCGTTCAGAATGAAGATCCGGCCACCATCTTTCGTCAACCTGCAAGGCCTGCCACAAATGGTCGAAGGAAAGTTGTTAGCCGATGTTATTGCTGTTATTGGAACACTTGATATCGTTCTTGGTGAAATCGATCGCTAATTAAGTACTCAGCACATTATTAAATATATTGGATTGCTGGTAGATATTACCGGCTGGAAACGGCAGAAATGCCATAGACTGATGAAGGAAGAGGATGGTCATGACGCCAGAAGTTCTGACACTCTCGGAAACACCTTGGTTATTTACAGGGGTCATGTTGGTAAAGATTGTAGTGGCTTTTGTAGCGACTTTGTTGATCGTCGCCTATGCGACCTACGCA
>JASJGU010000403.1:0-4140 GCA_033791385.1 Desulfuromusa sp. | reverse complement strand
TGTGAGGATCAATGGTCCGACATTTGGCAGTGAGCCCCATATGCTGTTTGGTGGTGTGAAAAATTCCGGCAATGGCTGGCGGGAACCAGGGCCAAAAACACTGGATGTGTATACAGAATGGAAGGTGATTACAAACGACTTCGACCCTGACAGGGTATAGCGAAATCAGTTTGTTCAATTAACATAAATCAACAGAAAATTATCATTGTGAAATATCGCTTCGTCCCAATTGATCAGATACAGACAATTCTAAAAGAAGTGGGTAATCCGGTTGTCCTGTGCAGAATTCTTTCAGATATTTTCCGTATCAATATTCTTTACATGATTAAACGTGCAGGGTCGGGCCACATAGGTACGTCCCTAAGTGCAATTGATATCCTGACATGGCTTTGGACACAGGAGTTAATAGATCCCAACGAAGAGCAGAAGGAAGAAGGCGATATTTTCTTTTCATCCAAAGGGCACGATGTTCCGGCACTATATTCCGTGCTTCTTGGGTTGGGAAAGTTGGATTATGAACTAATACATACACTACGGCGTTTCGAGGGACTGCCTGGACATCCTGATGTTGGAACTCCCTTTATTGTGACAAATACTGGCTCTTTGGGAATGGGGGTTTCCAAGGCAAGGGGGATGGCTATCGCCAGACGTCATTCTGGAAAAAAGGGGAGGATTTTTGTTTTAACCGGAGATGGAGAACTTCAAGAGGGTCAATTTTGGGAATCGCTACAACCGACCGCAAACGGAAAATTTTCTGAAATAACGGTCATTGTCGATCACAACAAAATGCAGTCAGATACCTGGGTAAGAAGCGTAAGTGACCTTGGAGACCTGGAGAAGAAGTGTGCTGCATTTGGATGGGAGGTGAAATCGTGTGACGGTCATGATTTTGCTTCGCTGCAAGCTGCTTGTAAGGGTGCAAGATTGGCAGTTGATCGTCCCCAAATTATTATCGCGCACACGATAAAGGGGAAAGGTGTGTCATTTATGGAGGGGGAGCGCGGAATGACTGCTAATGATATGTACCGATATCATGGCGGCGCTATTTCAGACGACCAATATAAAACGGCAATTGAGGAAATCTCGGAACGATTAAAGTGCGCTATTGGTGTCGAAAACAAGAAGGGAGTGGATCTTGAAACAGTAGACGATCACAGGAGCATGTCTGCGGATGACACAACAATAATTGAAAACATTTTAGATGGATACAGCAGTGAATTGATGAATCTGGGGGAGGATGATAACAATATATTTGTACTTGATGGTGACCTTATAACGTCTCAAGGCCTAGTTCCATTTAGAGAGAGGTTTCCTGATCGTTTTATCGAATGTGGGATAGCAGAGCAAGACATGGTTTCTGTCGCAGGGGGGCTCGCACTACAAGGCAAGATCCCTGTGGTGCACTCTTTTGCCTGTTTTCTCGGAACCAGAGGCAATGAGCAGGTTTACAACAATACGACGGAGAGGAAGAAAATTATATATACGGGCACCCTGGCCGGTATATTGCCAGGATTTACAGGGCATTCACATCAATCAGTAAATGACATTGGCCTGATGTCCGCAATGCCGGGACTTGTAATGCTGCAACCATGCAATGCACTGGAAGCACGCATGTCATTGAACTGGGCAATAAAAGAAAATACTGGAAGTACCTATCTTAGAATTTGCAATTTAAACGTATCGACAGAAGAGATAAAACTACCGGAAAACTATGTTATGCGCGAAGGACATGGATTTTTTGTCAGGGAAGGAATGGATGCTGTCTGTGTCGCGTACGGGCCTGTTATGCTTGCTCAAGCCGTGCAGGCCTCAGATATGCTTTGCAATAATGGCTTTTCGGTAGCTGTAATAAATCTACCCTGGTTGAATCGGCTCGATAGAACATGGTTCAATGACATAGTATGCAGCCGATTTCGATATATATTCACTATTGATGATCACTATGAAGCAAACGGGCAGGGAGCAATGATTGGATCCACAGCTGCGTCCCTAACCGCTAACGTATTGGTCAAAAAGTTTGGCTTAAAAAGAATCCCCGCATGTGGAGAAAATGAAAATGTACTCCGCTATCACAAGCTTGATGCTGCATCAATTGCGGAAACGATTGAGGATGTTGTGCGGCGGTAATTAATCTAAGTTCAATCTGTCATAAACGTTTAGGACATTACCGATATCTTTATGCTTAAAATTTCTGAAGACATCCTGCTAGAAGGTGCAGCAATGCATAAATGGGCTACAGACCTATTTCCAATTTGCAGAAGCATCACTGGTCAAGGTGTACGTGATACTCTGGGCTATATCAAAAACCTATTGCCAATGATGACCATTGAGGAAGTGCCCTCAGGGACTCAGGCTTTTGATTGGGTAGTTCCAGATGAATGGAACATTTATGACGCCTACATTGCGGACGAATCCGGTCAACGCATCGTTGATTTCAAGAAAAACAATCTGCATGTTGTAGGCTACTCGGAACCCATCGATCAGTGGATGACGTTAGAAGAGCTAGACAATAATCTCTATTCTCTGCCTGACCAACCAACGGCAATTCCCTATGTAACCTCTTACTACTCGAGGCGTTGGGGTTTTTGTTTGTCTCACGAGCAAACGCACACCATAAAGCCCGGCTCTTATCACGTTGTCATAAATTCGGAATTAAAGCCTGGTTTTCTCAATTACGCCGAGTTGCGGTTACCAGGCAAGTCCAAGGAGGAAGTGTTTCTATCGACATATATCTGTCACCCCTCAATGGCTAACGATCAACTGTCCGGGCCTGTCGTTGCAACTGCGCTTGCAAAATGGCTGTCGTCACAAGAGAGATTAAGGTATAGCTATCGAATAGTATTTATACCAGAGACAATCGGTTCAATCGTCTATATCAGTCGTAATCTCACAGAACTGAAGCAGCGGGTGATAGCTGGATTCAACATCAGTTGCGTTGGTGACGAGCGCTGCTATTCATACCTGCCCTCCCGAGCTGGAAATACAGTTTCGGATCAAGCTGCACAACACGTTTTGAAATACATCGATAAGGATTATATAAAGTACACTTGGCTCGATCGAGCTAGCGACGAGTGTCAGTATTGTTCGCCGGGTGTGGATCTTCCGATGGCTAGTATAATGAGAAGTAAATACGGAGTGTACCCAGAATACCATACATCACTCGATGATCTGAACTTTGTCACTCCCGTCGGACTGGCTGGCAGCTTGTTGGCTTTAAAAACGTCGATAGAAATCATCGAAAATAATTACACATTCAAAACGACTTCTCCCTGTGAGCCGCAGTTAGGTAAGAGAGGTCTATATCCTACCTTAAGTACAAAGAGTTCATCTGATCAAATGAGAGCCATAATGAGTCTTATTTCTTATTGTGATGGCAGCAAAAGTTTGCTCGAAATCGCGGATATCATAGACCAACCTTTTTGGAAGGTGCAGGGTTGGGTAAACAAACTTAGGGAACACGATCTTTTGCAGTTAGTATAGGGGTCTTTAACGAGTATCTCAGTGGTTCTTCCCTATCTCACTGGCGATCTGTTTGTTTTCATATATGGTTTTGCAGCAAACCGCAGCCCCTATCATCAAACCCTGGTCGGACAAAACCAGTGCGTTCAGTTCTGGAACATGTTTAACATTGACCAACAACAAGAAACTTGCAAAGCGTATGCAACTTCTGCGAAGTCATGGCATCATCCGTAATGAGGGCGACATACCCCGTGCACCAGAAGGCCCATGGTTTTATCAGCAAGTCGATCTGGGTTTCAAACAAAGGTATTGCACAGAGGCTGAAAGATATTATGCTGAAGCAATCAGCCTTCCCATGTATCCGGGATTGACCGCAGCTGACTGACGCCATCATAGGGAGTCTTTGCGTACTCAAGTTATGAATCTGTTGATAATTGAACCAAATGCGAGTGGACATCATATGTCGCCCTATGTCCAATTCCTTGTGCTGGAAACAGTTCGAAGGGGTTGGAAAGTCCGGCTTATGACAACGCGAAAATCGGCGGTTCACCCTGCGTTGAAGATTGTTGAGAATGAGATGCCAGGGGAGTTGGCGCTTTCGTTTATGCCGGAAATTACAAGCGCTGGTGGAACAGGCTCATTGTCGCTTTTTAATAAGCAAATCAAATATCGCAAGGCAAT
>JASJGU010000402.1:0-3509 GCA_033791385.1 Desulfuromusa sp. | reverse complement strand
TTTAAAAATTGACGGTGTTTCAAAAAGACCATTCCACTGTGCTACAGCGTTTTTTCAGTAGAATGACGACCACACCGGCTGGAACGAAGGCCTTCGGATTTCTAAAGAAATGGGGCTCTACTGACAGTAATACTGAGCATGTATGTACCCAGAAAAAGACCGTTATGCTCCAAGAAAAAAGAAAAAGTAGCCGCTTCCCATTTCAAATAGCTCTTTGTGCATTTGAACTGTTCTCTGAAGCTGTTATAATTCCTATGAGTTTTCATATTTCAGTTTCTTTACTAAGAGGAGGTCGTAATGCTGGAAATAGTTGAAAAAACCTTGTTGACTGGAATTGGGGCTATGGCATTGACCCAAAAAAAAGCCGAAGAATTGATTGATGATCTCAAAAAACGGATGAATATTACTGAGGAAGAAGGGAAGAACCTTCTTGAGAAACTTCGCAGTACAGCCAAAGACAATCAGAAAAAACTGGAAGAACTGGCACAGGATGAAGTAAAAAAAGCCTGTGAACGTATCGGGGTTGTCACCGCAGAAGAGTTTGAAAAGCTGCGGCGCAAAGTGGAACAACTAGAAAAACAACTGAAAGCACAAGCAAAATAAAGATCACCATGGGATTTCATCTTGCCATTCAATCGGATTAACCGCAATATTCGTTCCCTTAAACGCTACCGACAAGTCCTTGGAATCCTTGTTAAATATGGGTTTGGACATATTGTCGAGCAGCTCAATATCGATTATTATATTGAACTGGGAAAACGAATTGTCACACTGGGAAGAGCTTCCCATGAGTTGGAGCGTCTGACTCAGGCTGCCAGGTTCCGATTGGCCCTAGAGGAACTGGGGCCAACTTTTATCAAGTTGGGACAACTTCTCTCGACCCGCCCGGATATTGTTCCTGCTGAGGTCATGGAAGAACTACAAAAGCTGCAGGATCATATTCCTGCGGTGCCAACCGACCAGATCATGGCTCAAATCCATCGTGAGCTTGGTTACCCAACCGAAGAACTATTCAAAGACTTTGAAGACATTCCCCTGGCAACTGCCAGTATTGCCCAAGTTCATCGCGGCACCTTAAAAAATGGCGAACAGATCGTCTGTAAAGTCCGCAGACCCGGAATTGAACCTGTTATTGAAACAGACATAGATATCATGATGGGGCTGGCCTACCTGGTTGAAAAGCACTTACCTGGTGGAGATATGTACGATTCTGTCGGCTTCGTTAAAGAATTTCGCCGCACAATTCATCGTGAACTCGATTTTTCACGGGAAGGCCGAACCACAGAACGCTTTGCGGCTAATTTTGCCGATAATGAAACAGTCCGTATTCCCAAAGTATTCTGGGATTATACTGGCCAAACAGTCCTGACGCTGGAATATATTGCCGGGATAAAAATCTCCCGACAAAATGAATTATTGGGTGCTGATCTTGATCTAAAAATCATTGCAAAAAATGGCGCAGACAACTTCTTGAAACAGGTGTTTATCCATGGCCTCTTTCACGCGGATCCCCATCCTGGCAACATTTATGTCCTACCAGGAAACGTTCTTTGCCTTTTAGATTTTGGTATGGTCGGGCGCCTTGATGACGATTTAAAAATGCAACTGACAGAACTTCTTCTGTGTGTTCTGCATCGGGACGTTGACCGACTTATTATGCAACTTCTTTATTCAGGTGAATTGCACGATAAGTCAAATCTAAAAAGCCTGAAAAGAGATCTTACCGAATTCATCGATGATTATTACGACATCCTTTTACAAGATCTGAAAATTGGGGAACTACTGATTGATTTCATAAGAATACTGACTGAATATCGAATCAAGTTCCCATCAAACCTGATGTTATTGTCTCGCGCGTTGTTTGCGATGGAAGGGTTAGGAAGACAATTGGATCCAAACTTCAACATGGTTGAACAGCTCAAGCCTTTTGCCGAACAGATCATTAAGGATCGACATTCTCCAAGCAGTATTGCCAGGGACACGGCACGAACGCTGCAGTCATACCACGCACTAGGTAAAAGCTTACCCCAAGATATTAAGGAGTTCATTAATCGAATCAACCACAATAACTTTAAGATCGACTTAGAACACCGTGGTTTTGAGCGTCTGGTTAACGACCTTGATAAATCGACCAACCGCATCTCATTTAGTATGGTTATTGCGGCTTTGATCATTGGATCTTCCCTAATCATGCAGATCGATAAAGGACCAATGCTGTTTGGTTTCCCGATATTAGGGTTGCTGGGATATTCAGCTGCGGGCTTTCTTGGCTTCGGCCTTGCAATAGCAATTTTACGCTCTGGTCGTATGTAAACCTACTGTATTAATTCCGACACTAAATGAGGTAAAAGTTGCGTAACCTTGCCACAGTTTCTCATCAGAGCGCTTTCCATAAAAAAAATAACATGTGATTACAGCAAGTTAAATATAATAGAATCTTGGCAGGAGTTTTGCATATATCTTGGCTAGCTATACACATAACTAGACTGGACAAGAGAAATGATTCTTCAACACACCATCAAAAGACCAGCAACAATCTCTGGCATCGGACTCCACAGTGGTACGCGGGTTAATCTAAGAATGCGCCCAGCGACTGCGAACACTGGAATCATCTTCCATCGTACCGATGGCGAACAAACCGTCGATATAAAAGCCTGCTCTGAAAATGTTGTAGACACGCGTATGGCTACAGTTATCGGTCATCAAGGTATGACCGTCTCAACAATTGAGCATTTTATGGCGGCCTTGGCGGCTTTTGGCATTGACAATCTCCATGTCGATATTGACGGTCCGGAGGTTCCTGTCCTTGATGGCAGTGCTGCGCCCTTCATCCGTGAAATTCAGCAGGCAGAAGTTAAAATACTCAGCCGTGGTCGTAAATTTATTGCGATCCGTAAGCCACTGGAAATTATTGAAGGCGAAAAACGCATCAGCATCATCCCTTCACGTTTTTTCAGAATCTCATTTGATATTGCATTTGATCATCCAGCCATTTCGGTACAGCATCACAGCATGAAATTTAGTACCGAAAGCTTTTGTAAAGAGATCTCTTCTGCTAGAACCTTTGGCTTTCTTCACGAAGTTGAACATCTCAAGGCTAACGGATTGGCTCGTGGTGGCTCGCTGGAAAATGCCATTGTTATTGACAACAATGGCGTGATGAACCCTGAAGGGTTACGTTTTGAAAATGAGTTTGTCCGTCACAAAATCCTAGACTCCGTCGGGGATTTCAGTCTACTTGGATCACCACTGCTCGGCCACATCAGAGCGTTTAAGGCTGGCCATGATCTGAATGCTAAAATGGTTCGGATGATTGAAGAAAACCCAAGCCACTGGACCCATATTGAATTCAGTGAGCAGGCACTCCGGGAGGCACAACGTGCCGAGACAAAAGCATTCGCCATCGACCTGGCTTGGGATAAGGCGTAATAACAATTATGCGTCTTTCCTGGCTGGGGATTCCCTCTTCGTATCCCTGCCGACAATCATGACAGCAGATTCCTTCTGCC
>JASJGU010000401.1:0-2773 GCA_033791385.1 Desulfuromusa sp. | reverse complement strand
CCTTTCTCGACTTTCCTGAATTGCGTAAAGCCAGGCTTCCCAATATTGTCTGTAGACAAGGAAGTTGACTGGCTTGCCAGGTTTGGGCGCGAGATTTTTCTACGCACCGGGTTGTGACATTCGGGGCAGAACTTAAGAGGTTCATCGGACAGCTTTTGCATAACATCAAAAGAAGTTACGCAATAATCACAACTGTCCTGGCCGGTCGTCTGATATTCATAAATGGGCATTCATTTCACCACGGTAGTTGTTCTGCGAATTAATCGGTTGAGTAACAAAACGGATCGCAATCATAAATGTTGCCTGATCTTTTGTACCACCACAACGCTCAAATCGTTAGAATTAGATTTTAATCAGGCTGCAGGCATGTCTCTTTCTGGAAAAACAATACTGATAACAGGCGCTGCGGGCGGCCTTGGAAGCGCAATTGCACGACAATGTGCCGGTTTGGGAGCAGACCTGATTTTGTTAGACAAGAATCGCCGTGGCCTGGGTGAATTGAGCGATGAAATAGCTGGCCAGGGTTTTACGCCACCCGGGCTTTATCCTTTAAACCTTGCTGCTGTGGGTGTGGATGATTTCAGTAATCTGCTTGAAACCATACAAACGGAGTTTAATGGACTGGATGCCCTCATCCATTGTGCAGTTGACTTCGATAGTTTGCAGCCGTTAGAACAGGTTCAGCCACAGGATTGGTTGCAATCGATGCAGGTCAATGTCAATGCCCCGTGGTTATTGAGTTGCGTACTTCTACCGTTATTGAAGGAGTCGGGGGATGGCCGTCTGATTTTTTTGCTGGACGATCTTGAATCAGTCACGGATGCTTACTGGGGCGCGTATGGAACAGCCAAAGCCGCGTTGACCGGCATGGTAAGACAGTTTGATGCCACGCTTGGAAGTGCCCAGGTTTTCGTGCGCGGAATCATTCCCGGGCCAATGCGCACAGATTTCAGGGCAAAGGTCTACCACGCAGAAAACCCGATGGAGCAACCGGAACCATCAATTACTGCCCGCAAAATAACGACCATGCTGAGCGACGATCTTTCAGGTGGTGATCTGATCTTGAATTTGTCTGCATAACGACGCGGCTCTCAGTCTTTTAGGCCAGCACTAGTGGCCGCCTCGAAACCAATCATGGCTTGCTTGGTGTTTGTGCCCCATCTGTAGCCTCCCAGGCCGCCGAGACTGTTGATAACGCGATGACAGGGTATAAGCCAGGAAACAGGGTTGCGCCCGACAGCAGAACCGGTTGCGCGACTGGCGCCGGCATTACCGGTAAACGCTGCCAGTTGTCCATAGGTGCAATGTGACCCGGTGGGCAGCTTAAGCAGGGCTTCCCATACACGGAGTTGAAACGGGCTGCCGCGGAGCCAGACTCTTAGTTGTTTATGTTCTTTTTCACTGAAGATTTCTGCCAGTCTGTTGTTGGCTTCTGCAGAGTTTTCAGTCAGATTCGCATCCGGCCACTGCTGGTTGAAATGGTTCCAGGTATGTTCCTTGCCTTCTTCGTGACAGAAACCCAGGAAGCATACACCCCGGTTTGTCCAGGCAAGCAGCGCTTCACCAAATGGGGTCATGCCATAACCGTAATTTATGTCTACATCAAGCCCTTTTCGTTTTGCCTCGCCCGGCGTCATTGCCTGCGTGGTAATCAACAAGTCATGCAGCCTGCCAGGGCCGGATAAGCCGCTCGAAATAGCCGAATCAAGAACTGTCTGACCCTGTCGTAACCTTTCCATGGCCTGGTCTTTGGTCAGGTATTTCAAAAACTGCTTGGGTGACACACCGGTCCACTCCTGGAAAAGGCGTTGCAGGTAATGGGGGCTTAGCCCAACATGGTTTGCGAGTTTGTCCAGGCTGGGTTGGTCTTGCTGGTTTTCACAAAGCCAATGCAGGGCTTGCGCAATTAATTGATAATGCTGTTGAGAATTCATGTGGCTATTGTAAAAGTTTCATGAGCAATAACCACCCGATTCTTGTTATGGTTCCAAGTCAACCTCCAGAACCTGCCATGGAGAATTGAACAGTGATCTCCTGGCTATTTTGGACAATTAAATTTTGAGGTGAAACTTATGTCTGATGACCTTTTTCAAAAAATTGTATCCCGGGAAATTCCGGCCGATATCGTTTTTGAAAACGACGATGTCCTGGCGTTCAGGGATGTTAACCCTCAAGCCCCGCTACATGTGCTGATCATTCCGAAAATCCGGATTCCGACAATCAATGATATGCAGACAAATGATGCTGAGCTATTCGGCAAACTGTTTCTCGCCGCGCGGGATATTGCAAAAGAGCAGGGTGTTGCTGAGGATGGTTTCAGGGTAGTAATGAATTGTAATTCAGCGGCTGGCCAAACTGTTTTTCATGTGCATTTGCACCTGCTTGGCGGAAGAGTGTTTAACTGGCCACCAGGATGAAGAAACCAGGCAATCCTTCCAAGGATTATAGATTTGGTTAACTATTCAGATAGTTGAGGGTTTTTAGTTCTACTAGCCATTTCTCTAATTAAAGAAGTACTACAACGAATTTAGCATTCGATAGGCCGGGACTCCTGAACGAAAAGCTGCCCCTGCATTGGTTGCAGGGGCGTAATCTCGTTGGTAAAGCTTACTAATTCAAGGATTATGGCGACCTATACTTAGTCATCGCCAAATCCGTTTTTTTCTACTTTTACTAATTGAGATTTTTCCGGTGAGATTTTTTCGCCGAATTCCAGCGAGGCTCATTTGAAGCAGCCTGGCACAAACCGGTGTCACCCACGACGTTAATGTTG
>JASJGU010000400.1:0-3213 GCA_033791385.1 Desulfuromusa sp. | reverse complement strand
CAAAGGGCTTCTCAGTGGCAAAACCCAGGTTCATTACTAACGCTCAGATTGCTGAAGTATTGCGGAGAGAGGCTGAAGTTATGCAAGGGCTACTGATTGCAAATAAAAACCAGGAAGAAAGAGATCAGTTGGCTGGTATTTTCAGCGATGATGCCTATCAGCTCACCACCACGGATTCCGTTGCTAATGGGCTGGAAGATATTCTCAACAAGACGGTTCAGGTGATCGTGCTCGCTGGTGATTTGGATGAGCAGCAGATCGTAAAGCTGGTTCCGTTACTGAAGAAATGTAATCGACATCTTTCGATTATCCTAGTAACCGATGATATCCCGTTAACGCTGATGCGCCGGATTCGTAAAGAGGGGATTTTCTATCATGCACTCTCCCCTGAAGGAGAAGCTGGTCGAGAAGAGATTCATCAAGCAGTAATATGTGCTTTTAAAACTTATAAGGCGAATGTTAATGCGCCCAAAACACTATTCAAGGAGAATACCATGTTGAACGTAAAATCGATCTTTACCACCCTGACTCTGATTCTTATGTCCGTTCCAGCCATGGCTGCTGACACCAGCAAGGTTTATAACAGTGGCATCTTGGTTCTCTTGTTTGTCGGTTTCTGTGCATTGCTGATTGTTGCACAACTGCTCCCCGCGGTTATGAATCTGTTTGGCATGACTAAAAATGCTGCCAAGAATGCGTCGAGCAAAAGATTGCAGACTGCCGGTGCTAAAAAACACTAGTCATATTAAAGACACTGTTAGCTGTATCGATGCAGCTTAACAAGGAAGGGGTCGCGATGGCGGACTTAGAAGAAACAACCCGATTGTTTGATGGAGCACCGTCCGAAGACCCAGAATTTTACCGGACCTTGTTGATTGGGCTCTCCATAGATTGCCCATTGGATAAGAAACTTGATAACTGTCTCCTGCACGATAAAAGATCTCTTTCATTTGATAGCAAAGTGGATTGGGCCCAATCGTTAACCGACAAAATGGTTTTGGACTTATATGCATTTCATCATAGATGCTTTAACTCTAAGGTCTGATTGAATCGCCACATAAGTAATATTCAGTATTGAGCGCCAAAAATAACTTCAGTAAAGCCTTGGTTCGTTAACGAATCAGGGCTTTTTAGCTTTGATTTTTGGAGACTCAAAATTACTGAATACCCTGACTTATCGGACGTTGTTTGAGAGTTGTTTTATACAAATCCACTGACCAGTCGAAAATGTCTCGCCAGTTACTCCATACTTAATTATGGGTCTGAAAGTTGGGCTGATCGAGTATGTTCTGCATATCGCCACTTCCAGTAAAAAGTGTTCGATTAGGCCCCATTCTAAGAAAAGCCCACGAAATGGGATTCGTGGGTTTTTTGGTTGTTTAAAGGGGTGAATTTAAGTGTCAGGAACCAGGTAGGCTGGGGCGAGGCTGCTCCATGAGAGCAATGTCCGCGTTCATCTGACTTTTGAAGGATGCCAGTTTGTTTTTTGGGATTGCTGTTGCCATCGGGATTTTAGCGGTCAGCGGATTAACCACCCGGCCATTGACATGCAGTTCATAATGGAGATGGGGTCCGGTGGAGCGGCCGGTGTTGCCGGAGAGGGCGATGTCCTCGCCACGCTTGACCCGCTGACCGCATCTTACCTTAATTCTGCCCAGGTGCAGGTAACGCGTTTTATAGCGACCGTCGTGCCTGATTTCAATATATTTACCCGCAAAAGGGTGGTTTTTGACCCTGGTAATCTCGCCGTCGCCTGTAGCCAATACTACGGTGCCGGTCGGCATGGCGAAATCGACTCCCTTATGTGGGCTGATTCTGCCAGTGATGGGGTGACGGCGGCGAGGGCTGAACGATGAGCTGACCCGGTAACGCCCCTTGTAAGGATAGCGCCTGAAAGCATTGGCAAGGCTCTCACCCCGTTCATCGTAGTAGTTGCCGTCTTCGAAGAGAAATGCATTGTAATAGTGCTTGCGAGCAAAGATGCGAACCCCTTTGATGTAACTCTTCCCTGTCAGACCGCCATCGACGAGTTGCAGCTTGCGGATGACCTGGAAGTGGTCTCCGGCGCGAATGTCGCGGACGAAATTAAGCTGGCTATTAAACAGCTCGGTGATATTGCCGGTTTCCTGTTCAGTCAGGCCTGCTGCCAGCGCAGAAAGATAGAAACTGCCTTCGATATCTCCGCAGAGCTGCTGCTCTTTCCATTGCCCCTCGCGGATAACCTCCTCATATTCGAAGCTGTCGTCTGTGACGCGCCGGTAGATGACCTGGTGGCCGGGATGAATCAACAGTTCTAGGGTCTGCAGCTTGCTGTTTTCCTGACTTACGGTGAAGGTCAAGGTATTGCTGGGGCGAAGGATATCGAGCGCCAGCAGGGATTCGTCGGCGGCAAGCACCTCAAGCATGGTCGTCTGTCCAATTTTGACACTGTCAAACAGAGCGCTCAGGTTATCGCCGGGCTTAATGGTTCGAACCCGTATAGGACCTTCTTCGGCGGCTTCGGTTTTGTCAACCAGAGGTGCAGAAATGCTATCGGTGGTATTTTCCTCAGTTGTTGCCGTTTCGGGAGTTGGAACTGCAGGTGAAGTTGGCTTCCACTGGTAATACAACCCGACACTCAAAATAAATGTGACTAGCGCTAACAGGAGCAGGCGGCGATTATGGCGGCGGCTTTTCAGTTGAGCGGATGTCGGTTTCCAAATCGCATTCATCTGACAAATCTCTCATTTTTTGAGGGGATATTCTATGAATTGAATGCATCATAAAAAGGTGTGTTGTCAAGAAGTTCTTGCTAATTGTAACTCATGAGAAGAGGCAATAGTTAAATGGCGAGTTGAGCTATAGGCAGGCAGACTGATTAAGTTCTAAAGTGGATCTCAAAAATAGTGACATAAGTAAGCCCTGGTTTGTGCCTAGGATTACTCATATTGGAGCGAATCTGGTGGCAAATGGACCAATCTCAAATATTCTAAGTTTTGACTCTTGTAAATATTTAAACTTAAAGACCTTAACTTTTTTCTAAACCATACCAGACAGTCTCATAGTTGATTCAACCGTGACTTTTAATGCTTGCCGTTGTCAACCAATCGTTTATTGCTGCGTTTGTATGGCAAGCATCAATCTGGTGCGCGGCGGAATAGGTCCGTTGCACATATCCATTCAAAGGGAGTCTCAAATGAAAAGTATCATTATGTTTCTGCTAGTCCTACTTAT
>JASJGU010000399.1:0-4823 GCA_033791385.1 Desulfuromusa sp. | reverse complement strand
TCTCCGCTGCAAAAGCTTTTTAAAAACTGGAACTTCTGGACTGACGATGCCGAGCAGATCCAGGCTATGCTCAAGCCATTCAAAAAGGTCAACGTCTTTTACGGCCATGTACATCAGATACAATACAACCAGATCGGCAATATCAGTTTTCACTCTGCCATGGCAACAGCCTGGCCCTGGCCTTACCCAAAAAGCTATGCCAAGGCAGAAAACTTTATGCCAAAGCTCACCGTACCGATAAACCGCGCTGATCCATTTTTTGAACGTGATGCCACAGGTTGGCAGTATATAGATATCGATTCAGGCAATGCGGCAATGACCTTTAGCCTAACGGATAACAGCACGCGCACTGTTGCGTTCAATCCGAAAACCGGCCAACCGGAAGACACAAAGTATCAGAAAAACACTGTTCCTCCACAGGAACATTATTAAGCGAGTTAGCCATATTAAGGAGATATATTATGCGTATTAAACCATTTCAGCTTGCCGCCTTCGGGGTCTTTTTTGCAGCTATCTTGTGCATTTCCGCCCTCCAGGCAGATGAGTTTACCAAAAAAGATATAGAGCTATGGGAGAGCGAATATCAGGCGGCGGTGCAAAAAGGACGACAGGTCTTTACTGACCCGGCTCTGGGGAGCAACGGTGTTGTCTGTGCCCAGTGCCATCCAAACGGCACAAACACCCACCCCGAAACGTATCCCAAGTTTCAGAAACAGATCGGCAGAGTTGTCACCTTGGGTGAAATGATCAATTTCTGTATCAGAAACCCCCTTGAGGGAAAAGATCTGGCCCTTGACGACCCCAGAATGGTTGCCATGCTGGCTTATATCGCGGAAGAGCGGCGTGACGTAAAGCTCGCGCCTGGCAAGCATTAAATTGTAGACGTAGAGCACTGATCTGACAGTCACCAAGCTTCAGGTTGTGACTGTCAGATCAGCTTCTTTCACCTTTTGTCTCTACAGCCTGGCCTTTCTTGTAAAATTCCCATTTCGGCACCGGCAGACCAGTTGAGACAAATGAATCTTAAATTGCTCGAAATGAGGATGAAGCAGCAAAAGATTACTCCAGAAAGAAAAGCTTTATTGGGACAAAACAGATACTTGATCAAAAAAATATCGTTAAGCACAGTGCCACAACAAGTGCTGCAGTGCCGGGAGTCTAATACGTAATTTCAGGGCATTTACTTTGCGGTCAACTAAAAAAGCTTGAAAGTGGGCACATTCCTCTGTAGCCACTTGGATTGATTGATGAAGTGCATTATAGGTGACAAAAAATTTGCAAATTGTAATTTCAAAGGATAACCTTCCATTAGAGGATCAGATATCATTTAGCAGGGAGGCCGTTTTCTTAGGAATCCCTTAGAAAGAAGTTATTTATCGCTTTACCGTCACTAATCATCCTCAGTTTCACCCACCAGTCTGGATTGTTACATTTCCGATCCTGATTTACCGGCCTGTTATGTTAGCTTGGTGTTTTGCTCGCTTTTGCTCTGCTACGTTGGCTGACTTGGGGAGAACGAATTCTTCTGTGCGGATTGTGGTGGCATCGGCTGAGTCATGGGTAATTTTGCTTTTCGTCAGACAAGGAAAAAGAGCTTGATAATGTACAGATTAGAACCGTGAAATGAGATGACAAAGAATTGATGAAACACCGGCTCTTTTCCATGACCAATTTGATTTTGTTATTGGCCCTGTTGCTTGGGGGTGCGACACTCTATCAAATTTCTCCACTTGTGGCTATCGAGAAGCACCTGCTAATTTTGCGCGCCGATCTCATTTCGGTTGCGGAGGATTCTCCGGTTGTGAATGTTCAGGTGACTGAAGGCGAACTTTCACGTGGAATTCTTGCCGAACTAGTCATGCGACTTTCTAAACAGAACGTCCGAGCTATTCTACTTAATTTGCCGATCTCCTCTCCTGCCCCCCAACAGCAAGCTCTGAAATTAAACACCATGCGTAAAGAGTGGGGGCGATCGCCAGAGGCTGGACGAAGCAAATTGTGGCAGCGTATCAGCAAGGAACTATCAGCGTTCGAGCACCAACTCGACGAAGATCGCCTACTCGGCATAGCGCTGCGTGAGGCTGGCAATGTGGTGTTGACAGCGCCTGTACGCACCTTCGGCGAATTGAATGGAACTTCGGCACAGCTGCATAAATTGTCTCATGAATTGGAGGTGCCGGACTGGACCTGGCAGCAGCATCTCAAACATTTCTCTAACCCAATCTCTGCGCTTGAACCGGTTAGCCTTATCAGAGCTGTTCAAATTCCATGGGAAAAGATGCGACGTCAAGCTGCAGCGGTCGGCTTTATCGCCGCGGTCGGTGAAGGGGTCCCTGACGGGTCATTGCTACTGCCCGTTGGAAAACGTTATTTCCCTTCGGCTGCTCTTGCTGTCACGATGGTTAGTAACAAAACCTCGTTCAAGTCTCTTAACTTGCAATCACAGGAGCCAGGCACAGCGCTGTTATCAGCTGGCAAGCGTCTCTATCCTGTTGATCACCGCCTTCGCTTGTTACCGCTGCCTGGAGCGCTGTTACCCAAAGTGAAAAGGGTCTTTGCGTCGGATATTTTCGCAGGGATCAACGATCCGGCCCTCCTGAAGGGAAAGATAGCGATTGTAGGCCTCTTTGCCCAACCCCAAGCTCAGGAATATTCCGAGGCCTTGCTGGTCAGTCAGCTGATTGGGGACTTTCAGCTCTTTCGACCGGGCTGGTTGCCGATAGTTGAAGTGCTGGTGTTGTTTTATTTCACCTTTTTTCTCTGGCTGGCAGTGCCTCGCTTGCCTGGGCGTACCTCACTCGTTCTCATGGGGTCATTTGCCCTGGTGTGGTTGACAATTGCGACGATCATGTTGATCAATTTCGGTTGGTGGTTACAGCTCACCCCGCCACTGCTGTTGACCGGGGTAGGCCTGTTGCTGTTGCATTTCGAAAAACGTATCCGTGAGCGTCGCGATACAGTGGGCGAACTTAATTGCAGTTTGGGGAAGATGCTGCAGGAAAAAGGGATGCTCGACAAAGCTCTAGAAAAATATCAGACCTGCTCGCCAAGAGACGCCACGGCTCGTGACCTGATTTACCATTTGGGAATTGATTTCGAACGTAAAAGGCAATTTGGCCAAGCTCTTCGGGTGTACGACTACCTGGCTCAAAGTGGCCGCTACAAAGATGTTTCCACGCGCCTGACCCACCTGCGCCAGAATGGCGGCGGTGTATCACTCGGGCAACCGGGTCAGGACGCCACTGTGGTGCTTGAAAAAGGCGCCGTTCACCCCACCCTGGGTCGCTATGAAATTGTCAGAGAACTAGGACAGGGAGCCATGGGGACTGTCTATCTTGGTCGGGATCCTAAGATTAATCGTGAGGTAGCTATCAAGACCCTGGCGTACTCCCGGGTCGATGAAACCCAGCTGGCAATGGTTAAAGAGCGTTTCTTTCGTGAAGCTGAAGCTGTCGGTCAACTCAATCATCCTGGCATCGTCACCATATATGATGCAGGAGAAGAGCATGATCTTACTTATTTGGCAATGGAGCTCCTTGGCGGAGAAGATCTCTCAGCACATTGCAGGCCCAATACACTGCTACCGGTAGCCGAGGTTCTGAAGATTGTCGCCGATATCGCAGAGGCTCTTGCATATGCCCATAGCAATAAAGTCGTGCATCGCGACATTAAGCCTGCGAACATCATGCGACAGAATGATGGTTCGGTAAAGGTTACCGATTTCGGTATCGCCCGGGTGGTTTCTGATTCTCAAACCCAGACCGGAATGATTCTGGGTACACCGAGCTATATGTCTCCCGAACAGGTGTCAGCCAAAAAAGTAGACGGTCGTTCGGATTTATTTTCTCTCGGTTCGGTCTGCTATGAATTGTTGTGCGGAGAGAAGGCCTTCGTAGGCGACAGTATGCCCGCCTTGATGTACAACATTACCAATGTCAGATATACGTCTATTAGAGAAAAGCGCATGGGCCTGCCCAGCTGCTGTTACGATCTGGTTGAACTAATGCTCACCAAGGCGGTTTCACGCCGCCCAAAAAACGCAGCCATTGTCGCTTCAGCGGCACGTGCCTGTAGTGAGAAGGTGTGAGTAAGTGATGTATTTTGTCGCCGATGGTAACAGCGATTGTGGCCGGATACGTGAGCAGAATGAAGACACATTCCTGGTTGATAGCAAGCGAGGCTTGTTCGTAGTGGCCGATGGTATGGGAGGACATGCGGGTGGTGAAATCGCCAGTGGTCTGGCGGTTGAGACGCTATTCAAAACTTTGCTCGACTACGAAAAAGAAAAAGCAGAGCCCTGGACTAAAGAGGCATTGCAGACTGCTATCGAGCAAGCCAACAGTACTATTTGGCAGGATGCTCAGGTACACCCGGAACATATGGAGATGGGCACGACCTTGACCTTTTTGTGCTGGGATCGGAGTCGGTTTTACTTAGGACATGTGGGCGACAGCCGAGCTTATCGATTGCGTGGGTATGAACTGACCCAGTTAACCAGAGACCACACTTGGGTCAATATGCAAGTACGTGCCGGGGTGCTATCTCAGCAAGAGGCTGAGCATGCCCAGATGCGCCACATTCTCGTCAAGTCTCTCGGTACCCAGCCTGAGATAGAGCCCGACATTGTTCCAGTGGATGTAGAACCGAACGATCGTTTCCTGATCTGTAGCGATGGACTCAGTGATCTTGTTAAGCTCAATGATCTGAGGAACATTCTTGCGAGCAGAGGGACTCTCAGAGAGATCACCAGAAGACTTATAGAGAAGGCTAACGCCTTCGGCGGACGCGACAATATTACTGCAGTTGTGATAGACTGTTCCGAT
>JASJGU010000398.1:0-2999 GCA_033791385.1 Desulfuromusa sp. | reverse complement strand
AGTTGCGCTTGGTTTTGCTACACCTGCTAAACCAGGTCGCGGGTCGCTCTGTCTACTAAACAATCAAATCATGCTGTTTTCTTAGGACGCTGCTGCTGCGGACGACCTCCTTTTTGTGCTACGTGCAGACTAAGCACTGTGGCTTCTGGTGTTTTTTTTGCAACTTCAGTTTTCTTATTGTCCCCGGCAAACTCACAACATAATTCATGTTAAACAGTTAATAATAAGGAAAAATAATGGCAGAAGAGGTGAAACTAAAAATTAAAAACCTGTATAAAATTTTCGGCCCTCAGCCTAAAAAAGCAATGAAATTGCTTGAACAAGGCCTGGATAAAGATGAAATATTCAAAAAAACTGAGACAACTGTCGGAGTTCAGAATGCCAGCTTCGATATCTACACCGGTGAAATTTTTGTCATTATGGGGCTTTCCGGTTCAGGAAAATCAACCATGGTACGGATGCTCAACCGATTGATCGAACCAACCGCCGGGCAAGTATTTATCGATGGCGAAGATATTGTCAGCATGAGCAATGAACAGCTGGTCAAAATGCGGCGCAGCAAGATGAGCATGGTTTTCCAGTCCTTTGCCCTGATGCCGCACATGACCGTATTGCAGAATGCCGCTTTTGGTTTGGAAATGGATGGTGTGGACAAGCAAACCAGAGAAGCTAGGGCTTTGCAGGCTCTGGAGCAAGTTGGTCTGGAGGCTTGGGCGAAGAGTATGCCGGATGAACTGTCTGGCGGCATGCAACAGCGAGTCGGGCTGGCTCGTGGGCTGGCTGTTGATCCTGCAATCCTATTGATGGATGAAGCTTTCTCAGCACTTGACCCGCTGATCCGCACTGAAATGCAGGATGAGCTGTTGAAATTGCAAGCCAAAGCTAAGCGAACCATTGTTTTCATCTCCCATGATCTTGATGAAGCGATGCGCATCGGCGACCGAATTGCCATCATGGAAGGGGGAAGTGTGGTGCAGGTCGGCACACCGGAGGAAATTCTACAGAACCCCGCTGACGATTATGTCCGCGCCTTTTTCCGCGGCGTTGATCCAACAAATATTCTCACAGCTGGTGATATTGCCGTCGATTCTCAGGTGACAATCCCCATTACCGACGGGAGAAACCCCAGGGCGGGATTACAGCGACTGATCAAGAATGATCGTGACTACGCTTACGTGGTTGACATGAACCGCATGTTCAAGGGAATTGTTTCAACCGACTCGCTGCGAGAAATGCTGGATCGAGACGATCAACCAAACTTAATACCAAATGCTTACCTGCAAGGGGTCAAGTCGGCAAATACCAATGATTCACTACAGGACATTCTACCGGATGTTGCTAGCCACCCCTGGCCTCTGCCGATCCTGAGCGATCAAGGTGAATACCTTGGGGTTATCTCCAAAAACCTGTTTTTGCGCACCTTGTATCGTGGGCAGTCGGAAGAATTGCCGGATGAGCAGCCTGAAACCGAACAATTAAAAGATGAAATGGTATAAATAATGAGAATCTTTAATTTCGAAGAACAATTAATCCCGCTGGATGAGTGGATTCAGACTTTTGTTGATTGGCTGGTGCTAAATTACCGTGAATTCTTCCAGATCATCAAGATACCGGTCGAAGTCAGCCTCGAAGGACTAGAATGGCTGTTTTCTGTTCTGCCACCATTTGTGATTATCCTGATATTTATTTTTCTCGCATGGCGCTATGCAGGAAAACGGGTGTCTCTTTTTACTGTTTTGACTTTTCTTCTGATTGGCTATCTCGGTCTTTGGGATGATACGATGACCACGCTGGCCATGGTGATCACCTCGGTCATATTCTGTGCCGTTGCTGGTATCCCTTTAGGCATCATGGCGGGACGCAGTGACCGATTTGAAATGTTTTTACGCCCTTGTCTCGATGCTATGCAGACCACCCCGGCATTCGTTTACCTGATTCCAGTCGTGATGCTTTTCAGCATCGGCACTGTCTCTGGTATTCTAGCGACCATTGTTTTTTCCCTACCACCGATCATCCGTCTGACCAATCTTGGAATCCGTCAGGTTCATCCAGAACTTATCGAAGCTGCGCTTGCCTTTGGTGCGACCCCCAGACAGGTGCTATTTAAGGTTCAGTTTCCCCTTGCTTTACCATCAATCATGGCTGGACTCAATCAGACCCTGATGATGGCCCTATCGATGGTTGTCATCGCGGCCCTGATTGGTGCCGGAGGTCTTGGCAATCCAGTCGTCCAGGGACTAAATACTTTGGAAATAGGCCTAGCCACAATCGGTGGTTTATCGATTGTCCTACTCGCAATGGTCCTTGATCGAATTACTCAGGGGATCGCTCAAAAATAGCTTTATGTTCAATTCACCCGTAATAACAAAAAGGAGAAAAACATGAAAAGAATTCTGATGGTTCTGTTGCTAATGTCATTAGCGGTACCAGTATTAGCCGATTACGAAAAACCGGGCAAAGGGATCAAAGTACAACCAGCTCGTGCCACCTGGAACACCGGATTTTTTCAAGAAGCAATCGTCCGAGCCGCGTTAACTGAGCTTGGCTACAATATGAAAAAACCGAAAGAACTTAAAAATCCGATATTTTACCAAGGACTCGCCTTGGGCGACCTCGACTACTGGGCCAACGGCTGGTTTCCGATGCATGACGGCCAGGTACCAAAAGGTTTTTATGATAAAGCGGAAAAGATCGGTTATGTGGTAAAGGCTGGCGGATTGCAGGGCTACATGGTTTCTAAGGCCGAGGTGGACAAATTTGGAATCACCTCTCTCGATGACTTCAAGCGCCCTGAAGTTAAAGCGGCGTTCGACAGCAGTGGCGACGGCAAAGCTGATCTGACTGCCTGTCCTGCTGGCTGGCAATGTGAAAAAATCATCAACCACCACTTAGATACTTATGGCCTGCAAGATCACATCAATCCGATCAAAGTCGATTATTCTGCTGGCATGGCTGATGCGCTGGCTCGTTACAATGCGGGGGAGCCGGCATTTTTCTAC
>JASJGU010000397.1:0-10810 GCA_033791385.1 Desulfuromusa sp. | reverse complement strand
GCCAGAGCTGCCTGGGCGGCGTTATCAGCCTTGAAGCGCTGTGTGGACTCGGTCTGAAAACTAGGGGCGTCACTCTTGGGGTCGAGCGGCGGTTGTCCGCCGAGAGGGGACGCAAGAGTGATTTCTGCACCTGCGTCTTTGAAGACATAGTAGGGAGAAGCAAATTCCTCCAGCCAGAACCCGGTTTTTTCGCCAGTATTGCCGAGTTTGTTATGTGAGGTCAGTACCATCAGTATTTTCATGTTAACTCCTTAAGCCTGAGTGTGGATTATTCGTTCGCGACGCTAATTACCAGTTTACCAAAATTCTTCCCATTGAGCAGTCCGATGAAGGCTTGCGGGGCGTTCTCCAGGCCGTCGACCATGTCTTCGCGGAAGATGATTTTCCCCTCCTTGAGCCAGGTGCTCATCTGCTTAAAGAACTCGCCGTAGCGATGGCCGTAGTCGTCAAAAATGATGAACCCCTGCATCTTGATTCGCTTGGTGAGCAGTGTGCGGGTCAATAGACCAAGTCGATCCGGCCCGGGTGGCAGTTCGGTATCGTTGTAGTGGGCGATCAGCCCGCACACCGGAATACGGGCGGCCGGGTTGAGCAGGGGGAGGACGGCGTCGAACACCTTGCCACCGACGTTCTCAAAGTAGACATCGATTCCTTTGGGACAGACCTGGGCTAATTGTTGGTTGAGGTCGGCGCTGTGGTGATCGATGCAGGCATCGAAGCCCAACTCATCAACAACCGAACGGCACTTATCCGCACCACCGGCAATACCGACAACCCGGCAACCTTTCAGTTTGGCGATCTGGCCGACCACCGAACCGACGGCACCACTGGCAGCAGCGACCACCACGGTTTCACCGGCTTTTGGTTGGCCGATGTCGAGCAACCCCATGTAGGCGGTAAAGCCGGGCATGCCGAGCGCGCCAAGGGCCAGCGAGGGTTGTGGCATGCCCGGGGCCAGCTTGGTGAGCCCGGTGCCGTCAGATAAAGCATAGTCCTGCCAGCCATTGAAACTGAGCACCAGATCGCCCGCTTGATAGTCCGGATGAAGGGAGCTTTCAACGCGGGAGACAGTGCCGCCGATCATCTCGGCCCCGATCTCTACTGGCGGGGCGTAGGACGGTGCATCGCTCATGCGACCCCGCATGTATGGATCAAGGGACAAATACAAGGTGCGTAACAGGACCTGGCCGTTCGCGGGGACCGGTGTTGCAATCTCCTCAAGGCGGAAATTCTCGGAAGTCGGTGCACCGATGGGGCGTGAGTTTAGAACAATTCTGCGATTAACGATTTTATTTTCGGACATGAAAGATATCTCCTCAATAAAGGCTATAAAGGTTCAATTTCCGGTCTTTTCGGGATTAACTCCAGTAATCTGCAAGCTCTTCTCCTTAAAGACTCAATTCCAGGATACGCCTGCTGACCTCCGGAGTTATATCTCCGTGTTCCCCCAACTTTACCATACCGTGTTGCTCCAGTTGGGCGACCAACTTGGTGATGCTTGTTTTTTCGATTCCGTAGTCACTCAGACGGGTCTTCACCTGCATCCGCTCGAAAAAAGCCCGCGTCTTTTCAATAGCCGTATCGATTCGCTCGACATCATCCCCCTTGGTGATGCCCCAGACCCGCTCCGCGTACTGCAGAAGTTTGTCGCGCTTTTGTGCCTTTTTAACGTTCAAGACAGAGGGGAGGACGATCGCCAGGGTTTGGGCATGATCAAGACCATGCATCGCTGTGAGTTCATGGCCGATCATGTGCGTCGCCCAGTCTTGAGGGACCCCTGCTCCAATCAGGCCGTTGAGGGCCAGCGTGGCGGACCACATAATATTGGCCCGGACGTCATAGTTTTGCGGCTCTTCTAAGGCGATTGGCCCATCTTCGATCAATGACAGCAGCAACCCTTCGGCAAATCGATCCTGTACCTTGGCGTTCACCGGATAGGTCAGGTACTGCTCAATCACATGAATGAACGCATCCACCACGCCATTGCTGATCTGCGTAGCGGGAAGGGTGTAAGTCGTGGTCGGATCGAGTACCGCAAACTGTGGATATAAAAGTGGACTAGAAAAGGGTAGTTTGGTTTGAATAGAGCGCCGAGTAATCACCGCACCACTGTTCATCTCAGACCCGGTCGCAGGCAGGGTGAGAACGCAGCCAAAAGGGAGGGCCGTTTCGACTTTGGCCTGTTTGGCCAGAATGTCCCAAGGCTCACCCTGAAAGTTCACCGCAGCAGCAATGAATTTGGTGCCATCGATGACTGATCCGCCGCCCACCGCAAGGATATAGTCAATCTTCTCCTCTTTTACCAGTTGAACCGCTGCCATGAGCGTTTCATAGCTGGGGTTTGGTTCGATACCAGCAAACTCGAACAGCGTGTACCCGCTCAGGGTGGTTTTGACCTGGTCCAGGACACCATTTTTTTTAATACTCCCACCACCATAGGTCACCAACACCCGCTGGTCCTTATCGATCTCGGCCGCAATATCGCCGATGCGTCCTTCGCCAAATAGAATTTTAGTTGGGTTTTGAAAGTTAAATTTCAACATTGATATTATCCTTTTGATTTTCAGGTTGTCTGGCCGCCGACATTCAGCAGCAGTTTGTATTTACTCTATCAGAGTATAGATGCTGAGATAGCGCGAGCGAATACCCAATACTACCTACTTCTTGCCTATTTATGCTCTGCCGTGTATTTATTGAATGACTTGTGGTATTTGTAATGCCTGATTCTGCTTCAAGAAAAAGGAGGTAACTATTCATGTCTAAATTGGTTGAGCACCTTGAACAACTTAATTTGCCCGAAGGGTTTTCCGAGTCGCGGCTTAAAGGCGTGCGGTTTTTCAAGGCCCTGCGCCACATCCCCCGCACCCCGATTATTTACGAATCGGGAATCGTTATTATTGCCCAGGGGAATAAGGTCGCCTACCTGGGCGATCAGGCCTTTCACTACGATGCGGATAACTACCTGGTGCTCTCTGTCGCCATCCCCTTTGAGTGTGAAACCTTCGCCAGTCCCGAGTCTCCGTTGCTTGGGGTCTACATCGATGTCGATCTGTCCCAACTGCATGATCTCATTTCAAAGCTGGGCCATCCTGCTGATTTTGAAGGCAAGAAACGGTCTGCGCTGCCACGGGGTATCGGTCCCGCTCCACTGGCAGATGCCGTAGCTGACGCCACAGCACGGCTAGTTCAGTGTCTGCAATCTGAAACGGAAGCCCAGATACTGGGACCCGGGTTGGTGCGTGAGATTCTGTTCCGCGCCCTGTGTGGAGATCAGGCCCCGGCCCTCTATGCCCTGGCGATGCACAACGATAATTTTTCCCGCGTTGCACGTGCCCTAAAATCGATCCATAGTGATTTTGCTACAAATCTTGATGTCGACATTCTGGCCCGAAAAGCGCACATGAGCACATCTGCTTTTCATCGGGCCTTCAAGGAGGTCACTGCTGATTCGCCGGTACAGTATCTGAAAAAAGTGCGCTTGAGTAAGGCGCTGGGGTTCATGGCACAGAAGGGAATGAAAGCTTATGTTGCGGCCGATAAGGTTGGGTATGAAAGCGCTTCTCAGTTCAGCCGTGAATTCAAGCGTTATTATGGACGGAGTCCAGCAGAGATGGTCAAGGTGCTACGCACGACCTGAATCTTCTGGTTCTTGGCCGCTTAATCTTCCGCAATTTGAGTGCTTCAGATTGCAATTATCAAATCTTGTCATTAAAGAAAATGGCCCGAAAAGGGGCCTATTTTGCATCTTCAAAAATAAATCCCTGATATTTGAAAGAACAATTTTTCGGTCAAAAGTCCTACCAGAACAGTAAAATTCTCTCTGTGTAACGACGTAATTTTTCAAATGTTACTATAGATGTTACTATATTTACAAACCTTCTAAACTGATGAGAAATTGTCCCCCATTAAAAACAACTGAATGTTTTCTAAAGATATGTTGACACCATCTTAAGCGGATGATAATTATCTATATCTAATTATAGTGTTTCGCTGTTTCATGACCGTGGCTTAGAGGCTATTTAGGTTTTTACAGTCAATATTACGAGGAACGTATGGCGCAGGTTATATTTAATTGTCCAAATTGTGGCTTTAGTGAAGAACTTTCCGAATGTGATATTCCACTAACATCGAAGCAGTGTAAGTGCCCTAAATGTAATGATGTTTTTTATTTAACTGACGCTATAAAGCAACTTGTAACTAGCGATGCCAACATCGAATTACTCATAAGCAATCTGGGAGCAGTTGAGGAAAAGCAGGTCACTAGCCCTGAGCAGAATCACATCAGGGGTAGTAAAGAGCCAAGTGATAAATATTACCAATTGCTAGATGAAGCACTTGAAACTCTTGAATCAAATATGGTCCTTGAGGCAATGCTGTTACTCGAAGAGGTAGAAAAGCTGCATAGCACACCGAAGCTGCGTTCGTATCTCGCCTATTGCAACGCAAAGGTAAATGGTAAATTTTCTGACGCTATACGTACTTGCAAGCAGGCCCTTGAAGAAGAGCCGAGAGTTGCCGATCATTACCTCAACCTAGGGCGTATTTACATGCTGATCAAGAAGCGTGGCCCAGCCTTACAAGTATTTCGCAAAGGCAACAAGCTAGGTCCAAATAAGCAGTTGATGCAAGAAATGAGAAAGTTTGGAGTGCGAAAGCAACCAGTTATTCCTTCCCTACATCGTGATCATATAGTAAATTGCAAACTTGGCAAATTCATGTCACGCTTTAAACTCCGCTGATCATTATATTAAAATTTCACCTCTTCAAAAGTGACATCTTGATCTTAAACCATGCGATCCATAAAGGTGCGCTAACCTCAATCAAACCATTTCCAAATCTTAGTAGTTTTGGGGCAATCTAAAATTTTGCCTCTTCAAAACTGCTTTCCTGACTTTTGACAGAGCGTTCTGGTCAGGATGTTACTATCAAATATCCTCCAAAAATTCCCAAGTCATTCCTGGCCCGTATCGATAGGTCAATTTCAAAAATGGAAATCGGGTTTTCTGAAAGAACAAATGTCCCAGGTTGGAATGATCTCTGACATCGAAAAACATCAGCAGCTCAAATGTTTCTACTTTTGAACGTTTATCAAATTCGTCGGAAATCGTTTTCAAAAGTAATTTTTTGATTTTTAAAATACCAAATCTATGTGTTTTATTCTTAAAAAAAGAAAGATCACATATGGGGGGCACATGCAAGAAAGCCTCACAGACTGAGACTTTCTTTATTGGGTATAGAGGCAATAAAACAGCTAAAAGTTGTCACCTCATATCTATCTTATCTATATTTACCAGCCCTGCAACTAACTTTTTGCAACCGGATGCCAAGTAATATAGCAGCTATACTGAGTCCAACGATCAGACTTATCCAGAAGCCTTTTGCCCCCATTGGAGCTCCCAAAAGGTTTGTCAGGCCCAAGCTATAGCCAAGAGGCAACCCTACTACCCAGTAAGCAATGACCACCATCAGCAATGGGACACGGGTATCTTTATAACCGCGCAGTGCAGCGGCGGCACCAACCTGGAAGGCATCAGATAACTGGTAAAAAGCGTTCAGATATAACAAGCCAATAGCGGTGGCTATAACCTGAGGATCTCTTGTATAGATCGCAGCAATATTTTCAGCAAAGAACAGGGTCAGTATTGCTGTCACCAGAGCAATGGAAGAAGTTAATATTAGCCCGGTCTTGCTGACGAGACGAGCTCTATCGTAACGCTGCTTTCCGACAGCGTGGCCTACTCGAATAGTAATGGCACTGGCAATGCTTAAGGGAATCATGAAGATTAACGAGGAATAGTTCAGAGTGATCTGATGCGAGGCCACTGCTAATGCTCCCAGAGGCGAAAGAAACAGTGCGATTAAGGCAAAAATACTCGATTCGACTAACAATGAAAGGCCGATCGGCAGCCCCAACCGGAAAAACTGTGTTGCCCCTTCAGCACCATGCCGCTTAGAAATGTCAAAGAAGTGTGTCATGCTGTACTTTCTGATTCGCCAAATGGTCAACAGCATGCATCCACACATAAACCAAAGACTTAGCGCCGAAGCCCAGCCACAACCGACTCCACCCATAGCGGGAAAACCAAACTTCCCGTAGATAAAGACATAGTTTCCAGCTACGTTCACCGGAATACTCGCGAGCCCAATGACCATACTCGGTCGTGCCAAACCGAGCCCCTCACTCAAGTTGCGTAGCAAGAAAAACAGAGCAACCGCTGGCAGCCCCCAGGATATGGCCTTCAGGTAGTTGGTGGAAATAAGAGCAATCTGTGGTCCGACATCCATCCACGCAAAGACATATTCGGCATTACGTAAGAACAGGATAGCAATCACTACGAGCGGCAGCGCTACAACAACTCCACGACGAGCAAGTGGACCCGTTTCACATGTCTTTCCCGCTCCGTGCAATTGAGCAACCATTGGTGTAATTGCCAGCAGCACCCCATAGAGGAAAAGAAAAATCGGACCCCAGATACTGCCGCCGACCGCCACGCCAGCTAGATCAGTAGCACTGACCCGACCAGCCATTACGGTATCGACAAAAGCGAGGGACTGTTGCGCAAGTTGAGCTATTAGAATCGGTGCCGCTAACGTCACCAGTAGACTAGCTTCGGCTTGCATCAACCTGAATTGCTTGTGTTTTGAAAAGAGCATGTAACCTCAAAATAAAAACAGTTTAGGAGACATGAAAGGGAGATTCACAATTCAGGTATTACCGGTAGGGATTCTCTGCCCAGCGATTAACTACATCATCTTCGCTTAAACTGTATAAAGCTCTGTAGCAGCGTAAGGCCAGCCATCATTCGGGTTGCAATTGCTGGTCTACCCTCTGCTGAAAAGAGTGGTGAAAACTGTTCGTCCAGATCGTCCCAATTGATTCGATCTACCAACTTGACTAAGGAATTAGCGTGAGCGCAAATGGACACAGGGGGTTTCTGCGTCTCAAATGTAGTAAGTTCCGAGGCGTCTTTACTTTGTGGCGAATTTTCAAAACTTAGCAGAATTGAAGCGATTGACGGTTTTTCTGTTTCAAAACTGATTTCCTGACTTTTGACAGACCAATCAGCCCATGATTTTTCCTTCAAATGGCCTTTCACATTACCAACAGCCCCAGATCTGTTTCGGTCTAGGGCTATACTTCACGTGTTACTAGTTGTGCAAGATAATTTGATTCACAAAAGACCTCGGTGACTTACCAAGGTTTGATGACGCCAGACTCAAGACCGGCTCGTTCCACAGCTGCTGTCACTGCCTGATGAACTTCAGGATGCAATAACGCTGGAACCAGCTCACTCTCTTCAGCGTACTGCGCAATTGTGCGCGCAGCAGCAATTTTCATTTTGTCATTGATCTTGGTCGCACGGATATTCAGTGCCCCGCGAAACAATCCGGGGAAAGCCAGTGCGTTATTGACGCTCTTACCGTCAGCAGCAAAAGAGGCACCGCTCTTCATTGCCAACTCTGGCTCAATCTCCGGGTAAGGATTGGACAGTGCCAGAATCACTGAACCCTTGCGGACCATCTGCGGAGAGATCAATTGAGGACAACCGGTCGTGGCAATGACGATATGCGCATCCTTCATCACTTCGGCCAATGAACATGGCTTGCCACCAATCGCGGAGAAACGTTCGCACGCGGCATCATCCAGATCGGTACCGATCAATGAGTTGACGCCGTAAGAAGTCAGTAACTTGCTGATCCCCATTCCCGCAGCCCCCAGACCGATCACCCCGACAACTGACTTACGCAACATCAATCCGGAGAAACGGGTCGCGTTAAGCAGCGAGGCAAGAACGACCACGGCAGTGCCATGTTGATCATCGTGCATGACCGGAATGTCAAGTTCAGCATCCAGCACATCTTCAATTTCGAAACACTCCGGAGCTTTGATATCCTCCAGTTTGATGGCGCCAAAAGTCGGTGCGATATTGCGAACCGTATCGATTATCACTTGCGGATCGTAGTTCTGGATCAAAATCGGCACACCACTAACCCCGACAAGTCGATCAAACAGTGCTGCCTTTCCTTCCATAACCGGCATTCCGGCGACCGCACCGATATCCCCCAAACCCAGAATCGCCGTACCGTTGGTGACAATCGCCACCTGATTCGGGATGGCAGTATATTGATAAGCCAACTCCGGCCGCTGCTGAATTTCTGTGCAGATCGCGGCAACACCCGGCGTATAAATTTTTCTCACGTCCGAGATGGTATTGATCTCTACCCGACTTTTGGTCGCAATCTTTCCACCTTTGTGAATGTCCTGAACCAGGTCAGTAACCTTCTCAACGATGATGCCTTCTAATTTCGTCAGCCCATCGATGACATCTTCCAACTGCTCTTCAGAAGAGACATAAACAACAAGGTCGCGGGTGTTATGAGTCCGGCCCGCACTGACCAGCCGAATATCACCGAGCCGGCCGTTATGACGAGCTATTTCAGTGGCAACACTTGCCAGATGGCCCGGCTTATCGTACAACATCAAGCGAAGACATTTGGCGATATTGCCGATACCATGTTCGATTCTCACAACCTTGACTCCCTCATTTCATGTTAAGATTAAATGATATTAACAGGTGGGGAAAATTTTACTCCGCATTATAATCACTCTTGAGGAACGTGCAACGCCTAAATACTCATAGAAAAGGATCCTTTAGATGCCAGATCTCTCAACAAGCTATCTTGGACTTGAACTAAAGAACCCTCTGGTTGTTGCCAGTTGCGGTTTAACCTCCAGTTTGCAAGGGGTGCAAAACTGCGCGAACGCGGGAGCGGGGGCCATCGTCCTGAAATCTCTTTTCCAGGAACAGATCAATGCAGATGTCAGCGCTTTGAAAGCTGTTGCTGTTGACTTTCCGTACAATGAAACATTGGATGAGCTCACAGGTGACGGTCAAGCCTGCGATCCACAGGATTGTCTGGCCCTTGTCCGTGAAGCAAAAAAAACTGTTGAAGTGCCAATTATCGCCAGCATAAACTGTATCACTGCCGAACGCTGGGCTGATTATGCCGTACAATTAGAAGCAGCTGGAGCCGATGCGCTGGAGGTCAATGTAGGCTTTCTGGCCAGCTCTGCCGACCAGTTAAGCGCCGCTGTCGAGAACCGTTACGAAGAGATTCTAAAAACGGTCAAGGGCCAAGTCAAAATCCCAGTGGCACTGAAGATCGGTCCCTATTTTTCCTCTTTTGCACAGCTGGCACAACGGCTAGGCCGTGGCCCACAAGCAGCTGATGCCCTGGTACTCTTTAACCGCTTCTATCATCTGGACATCGATCTCGACAAACTACAAGTGGTTGCCGGCAACCCGTACAGCAACGGAGAAGAAATGCACACCTCGCTCCGCTGGATCATGTTGCTATCCAACCGGCTCGATTGCCAGCTGGCTGCAACGACTGGTATCCACAATGGACTTGATGCCGCCAAACAATTACTGGCTGGAGCTACAACGACACAAATCTGCTCGACCATCTACAGCAATGGCTTTGCGCAGATCAACATAATCCTTGAACAACTAAAAAGCTGGATGAAGGCACACGACTTCAACAGCATCAACGATTTTCGAGGTCGATTGTCCCAGAAAAGGAGTGATGACCCTGAAAGTTACGAGCGATTACAATACATAAAAGGGCTCACCAGCCTTGAATAGGCTCAACGTCCTGATGCTTCCAGCTTTGTTGAAATAGGCTGCAGCCTAGCTGTCTCGCGTATAAATCACCTCTAGTATTTCGGACAAGCCAGAGTTTGTCAAAACTTAGAGCTTATGAAACGCAAAAGCCGCCAGAAATGCTCCGACGGCTTTTTTCACATGTAACCTTTTGTGAAAATCAGATTAGGCTGATCTGACAGTCATTGTCAGGTCTTGTTGTGTCTCCGAAACTACAGTACCGGCAAGGCCCGCCTACGTCCAAGTCCCCAGATACTCAGCAAGAGCAGAAATCCGCCGAGCCACTGCCAAGTCCCCAGATGCTCTCCTAGGATGAGGGCCGCCAGCAACACTGCGGTGAGCGGCTCGACCAATGTGGCAACCGTCAATGCTGTCGGGGTTAGCCGTGCGGCACCCCAACTAAAAGCGAGCAAGGCGAGTGCAGCAGTCACCACGCCAAGGTAGAAGAGCCAGGCTTGTGGTGGAATACTTGTTGGCCAGTAAAGAGGTCGGTACAGCGAGGAGAGACCCATGACCAAAGCTGCTACGACAGTCAGGCACGTGGTTGCCTGTCCGGCGCCGAGCCGGGTGGAAAGTCGGCCGCTGATGAGTGCGAAGCCTGCATAAAGAATTGCAGATCCAAAAGAATACGAAATGCCAATGATCAGTTCGTGTTGATCTGTAGTGCCCGCTCCAGTTCCATGTCGAGACACGATCAAGATCGTACCAGTCAATGCGGCCGCTAACACAGCAAAAAGTTGAACGTTAAGTGTCTCCTGACCACGAACAAGCGCGAAGACTGTCACAAGGACTGGCGGTAGACATAAGGCGATCAATGTTGGAATTGCGGCGCCAATGTGTTCGATTCCAAGGAACCAGCACAGAACATATCCGGCCATAGCAGTGCCAGCAGCGAGCACGGTCATCATGAGGGGACGCAGTTGCTGCCAATGAATTTGCTTCCCGAAAATAGCGAGCAGTATCACAGCACCAACTGTGAATCTCCAGAACGAGATGTTTTCAGGCGTGAACCCATGCTTTTCAATGAGCATATTCACTACCACAGCACCAGTCCCCCAAAAGAAGCCTGCGGAACACGCGGCACTGAGAGCCATGACCGATTGTGAAGATGCACGATTCGAATTGTTGGATGAGCTGAGCATGAC
>JASJGU010000396.1:0-14803 GCA_033791385.1 Desulfuromusa sp. | reverse complement strand
ATTGGTTGCAAAGTCCATGGCGGCAAAGACGGTGGTGCGCTGCGCAGGGTCACTGAAGCTGTCGCGAATGATTTGTGCCTGTTGAAAGTAGAGGAAGGTGGAAAGAGTCGTATAAAGCAGAATTAGCATACAGATGCCGAGTAGATAAGGTGAACGAACAATCATTTGCAGCCCGGCAAGGGACTTCCCCCCTAGGGCAATATCTTTCTCGGCGATCGATTCTCGGTCAAAAGTTGATGGGGCTGTCGAAGGAATTGTTCTCTTTTCACTCCAGGCGCTCAGACGATAAATGCAGAGGACCGCCCAAGCTAGACCCGCCGCGGAGATCAGAAGCAGATTTGTCGCACCAAGAGGGGTGGCCAAACCGGCGGTTATAATCGGACCGGTAAGCGCTCCAGCTGTACCACCAGCGGCAACAAAGCCGAACAATCGTTTGGCCTGATCATCGTTGAACAGATCGGCCATGAAACTCCAGAAAACCGAAACGATGAACAGGTTAAATACGCTGGTCCAGATAAAAAAGGCCCGAGCCACCCAGGCATGGGTCAGTCCTGAACGGAACATAAAATAAAAGGCCAGCAGGTTGACGATGAAAAAAAGATAGACCAAGGGGAGAAACCGCTGTCGCGAATAGCGCGAAGAGACCCAGCCAAACAGAGGGACCGCCACAACCATGGCGATAAATGTCCCGGTGAAGAGCCACTGCAGGTTTTCGATACCCCCAGCGATGCCCATTTCATCGCGTAATGGCCGCACGATGTAATACGAGCAAAGTAGGACAAAAAAGTAGCTGAAGGACCACAGCAACGCCCAAAATTCTTCGGGTTCCACTTTGACTAAGCAAGTCAGCCAGGACCGGAATTTGTCTACGCTCAAATTGTAAACGTTTGTCATGGAGGCAACCCTCTACGGTCAATTGAGTAGTCCCTTAACTATAAATCAAAATAAGCTTTGAGGGATACGGGCGCACGAATTTACAAATTAGACTGTCCACAAGGTACAAGGCGCCCTTGAAAACGAATTTCGAATCGAGTGGTTGCATTCGCAAAACTAGTAATATTTGAAAAATAATCCTGGGTCGAAATCGATCTGGGGCTTTGAATTAGGCGACAGTCCATTTGAAGGGAAAATCAGGAGAGATCAGCCTGTCAAAAATCAGGATTTCTCTTGTGAAAATTGTTTTCGGAGTGATCTGAATTCATTTGCATATATAGTAATATTTGAAAATTCAACATTCAAGTTCGATTCTTGGGTTAAAAAGAGTTATCGGTACATTTTACACTAAATTCCAAATACCCTTCTTTCACTAGGATTTTGTTCTCACCATATAAGTTCAACTATATAGGCATAAAATAAAGTTTAGGCAGGGAAGAAAATTACAATATAAGTCATGCTGCACGGGTTCGGTCGCAGAGTGTAGAAGGAAATTGAGGCTACAAGAGGCGGCACCATAGAAAACAGCCACCTAGATATCTAAGTGGCTGTTTTTATCGAGAATATTGGTGCCGAAGGCGAGACTCGAACTCGCACGAGCAATTTGCTCACCAGCCCCTCAAGCTGGCGCGTCTACCAATTCCACCACTTCGGCCAACGGGTTGTACTTATACTGAATCGTATCTTCAATTGTCAATGATAAATTGTTACTTTTGTACCGGTGTTGCTGTCGGAGTTGGCGCCGATACTGGAGCCGCTACCGAGCTGGGCATTACTGTTTGAGAGCTTGGCGAATCATAAAAATAAGCCAGGGTCAAGCTGGTGAGCATAAAGATAACAGCAGCAGCAACAGTGACCTTACTCATGAAATTTCCGCCAGTGGAACCAAACATGGCCTGGCTGCCACCAGCACCAAAAGAAGCACCTGCCTGAGCGCCTTTACCCATTTGGAGTAAAACAATAACAATCAAGGCGATTGAGACGGTGATATGAAGTCCGATTAAAAATGTGGTCATGCAACTTTCTCCTCTATGATTTTATTCAGAACCGGAGCAAACTAGCATAGATGAACTTGTTTGCAAAGTAAATATTCGCTCAAAACCCTGAAGATTGCAGACCTATTGACTATCAATAATGATGCACCCGACAAAATTAATAGGATGGCCAGGTAAAAATTTTGATATACAAGGCGCGGTAATTTTTCCGGGGTGTAGGTCTGCGTATTGTAGATCCAGATCCGGAAAAATTGCTGCAACGTTGTAGATCGGATTTTTGTGACGCCATCAATGGATGTAGGCTTCTGTGACATAGCGGCGCATCATAACATGAGTATTGAAATAATAAGCATTTTTGCCAATAGCATCCTTCATCACCTGAATCCAGCCAGGCCGGTTAGAATAATAGAGCGGAATAATTGTTTTTTCCAGTTTTTGATACATATCTTCCAGATCTTCATTCGCTCGGCCATCCTCTTGATCTATTTCTGCGGGTGGCGGGCCGATAGCCCAGCCGGTGACCCCTTCAATATGTCCCTCTATCCACCAGCCATCCAATACGCTGAAATTAGGCACTCCGTTCAACGCTGCCTTCATGCCACTGGTTCCTGAGGCTTCCAGTGGTCGCATGGGGTTGTTGAGCCACAAGTCGACACCGGGGATAAACTTTCCGGCAACCTCCATGTTGTAATTTTCCAGATAGACCAGATCAATTTTACCGCGCAGCTTTTCAACGTGTTGAATGATTTTTTGGATCACCTTTTTCCCTTCATCGTCTTTCGGGTGAGACTTACCGCCGAAAACAAATTGAAGCTTTCCTGAGCCGATTTCAAGCAGTCGTTCGAGGTTGCTGAAGATGAGGTCGCCGCGTTTATAGGTGGCAGCGCGGCGGGCAAAGCCGATCGTCAAGAGTTCCGGATTGAGAGCAGTGCCGGTTTTTTCTTCGACATATTGAAAGAACAGGGCTTTAGATCCACAGTGCGCTTCCCATATCTCTTCATCAGGAATAACGCTTGACCTGACCAGCAATTCTGGCTCATTTGCCCAGCCCGGCAGATATTTATCAAACAGATTGACAAAAAAGGGTGAACACCAGGTGAAGGGGTGAATCCCATTGGTAATTGCATGGATCTTAAATCCGGGAAATAGATTTTGGGAAACTTCGCCGTGCCGTTTGGCAACCCCGTTGATATATTTACTGAGCTTCATCGCCAGCATGGTCATGTTGAGATGATCTTGGCCAGAGAGTTCTTTAAGAAGGGAAATTGGAACTTCCGGCGGCATGATTTTTTCGACCAGGTCGTAAGGAAAGCGGTCATGGCCAGCTTCAACCGGAGTATGGGTCGTAAATACGCACTGTTCAGTCACCTGTAAAATATTCCATGCATTGTGTTCTACCAAAATGTGTTCGAGAGGTACTCTGGAGCTGTTGAGCAGTTCTACCGTCAGTAAGCTCGCATGCCCTTCGTTCATGTGATACTTTTTGATCGAAAAGTTCAGTGCTCGTAAAATCCGGACACCGCCGATCCCGAGGATAATCTCCTGCTTCAGGCGCATGTCCTGATCACCTCCATAGAGGTGATCAGTGAGGGTTCGATCCTGGTCGTTATTTCCGGGGATGTCAGCATCCAGAAACAGCACCGGCACTTCACCTCCAGTGGGACTTTTGACTTTATATAACCAGGCCTGAATTTTAACGTCCCGATTTTCAATGGTTATAAGGGTTTTGTTGGGCAATAGGTGCATATGATGGCTGGGATGCCACTGGATATCCTGTTCCTGTTGCCACCCTTGCGGATCGAACTCTTGTTTGAAGTAACCTTTGCGATAGAGTAAAGTCACTGCAACCAGTGGGATGTTAAGATCGGCGGCACTTTTTATTGTATCTCCGGCGAGAACTCCCAGCCCACCACTGTAGGTGGGGATTTCTGCCCGAAGGCCGATTTCCATGGAAAAATAGGCGATGCGCTGATCCTGGATATAGTGTTTCAAGGTTTCCATGCTCTCACTCCTTGTGTGAATTGGGACGGTGGACGGTCATTATCATTCTAGCAGAAGCCCTTGAAGCGTCTAGCGAATTTATCGATGAAAAGCTACAATCTCTCCCAGCTTTACGGTTTTGAAACTGCGTCGGCTCGCACCGCAAAAGCCTAGGACAGCTCCAGGGCGGGGTTTGCGGGGTAGTTACTTTAATTTTCACAGAAACAGCTCTGTATGAGGATTTAAAATATGGAAGAAGCTGCATCACAACGGAATCGAGAATATTTCTTACGAATTTTTAATGGCATAGCAGATGCTGTTTTTATTTCTGAATGCTGTGCCGATGGTTCACCAGGAAAGTATATTGAGGTGAACGATGTCGCTTGTGAGATGAGCCAGTTTACCCGCAGTCAATTACTCGATTTGTCTCCTTACCAAATCAATCGGGTCGCCCTGGAAGAAAAAAATGCATTTAAGGCGATCATTGAAGAGATAAAGGAGACAGGAAAGACTCTTTTTAAGACCGATTTACTGTGTAAGGATGGTCACTGGATTCCGGTTGAAATAGGCAGCCAGTTTTTTGAGCTGGACGGTAAAAATGTATTTTTTTCCGTCGCACGCGATATTACCTTACGGGAAAAATACGAAGCATCAATCAAGACCCTAATCCGCAGCACCGTTGGTCTCACCGGGCAGGAATGCCTGAAGGAGATTGTTCAGAACCTTTGCAGTTGGCTGAATATGGAAGGCGCCTGTATCGGGGTTGTTCATGGAGATGTCCTTGAAATTAGAGCAAATTATTTTGCTGGTCAGCACCAGCAGCCGATTCGACTGCCAGCTACCATGGCTCTCTTCCAGCAGGTTCTGCAAGGCCAGTTCAGTATTTATCCTGGTAATGCTGATGCTTTTTCCGGTGATTGTGATTTTCTTCCCTTAAGTGAAGTTTCAAGTTTTATCGGCACCCCGATGCTCGGTCACGACGGGCAGGTCATGGGGTTTGTTTCTGCTTATTCGAGGCAGGGTTTGCAATCAGTGCCACATGTTGAGGAGCTGTTATCTGTGATTGCTTCCAGAGCTGCTGCGGAGTGCGAACGGATGCATTTTGTTCGAGCGTTGTCACGCAGTGAAGAGAAGCTCAGAACGATATTCAACTCGACAGCTGAAGCGATTGTTGGCATTGACATGCTCGGTCATACTGTGTTCTGCAACCCCTCAGCAGTAAGAATTCTAGGCTATGCAGAGGAGCAAGATCTGGTCGGTAAAAGCTTCTGTCAACTGATCAGTTCTGGGCGTCAGGGCGATAGTTTTTTTGGCTTTGCGGAATGTCCTTTTATTACAGCAATTTCAAATGGCAATAAAATCAGCAGCGAAGATGAAGTTTTTACTCACCGCGATGGTCATCAAGTTCCGGTTGAATACTGGGGGCACCCGATGAGTCGAGATAATCAACTGGTCGGGGGCGTTATTACCTTTATTGACATTACACGGAGAAAAACCCTGGAAAAACAGTTGCAGCATTCACAGAGAATGGAGGCAATCGGGACGCTGACAGGCGGTATCGCTCATGATTTTAATAATATTTTAACAGTCATTTCAGGCTATGTCGGTTTGTTACAATCACAAATTACTGACAATCCAAAACTACTGACTAAAATTCAAAAGATCGGTGAAGCAGCAGAGCGAGGTGCAAAATTGACCAACGGTTTGCTGGCATACAGCCGTAAAAAATCTGACCCTTCCACTCCTGTGGATTTAAATCAATTGATTTTGAATGTGCAGGACTTTTTCGGACGGGTCATCGGTGAACGTATCCATAAAACACTGAAACTGTCGGAACAGCAGTTGGTCGTTTTGGCAGACACTTCTCAGTTGGAACAGGTCCTGATCAATCTTGCGACAAATGCTCGTGATGCCATGCTTGATGGTGGTGTGTTGACAATAACATCCGAGCGGACTGAAATTGATAGTAGTTTTTCTCAGATCTATGGCTATGGAGCAGCGGGGCAGTACGCATTGATCACGGTGACAGACAATGGTGCCGGCATTCCCAAAAAAATTCAGCAGAAAATTTTTGACCCATTTTTCACAACAAAAGATACGGGAAAAGGAACCGGCCTCGGACTTGCGATGGTCTGGGGGATAGTCAAGCAACATAAAGGCTACATTCTGGTTGACAGCACTATTGGAGAAGGTGCGTGTTTTAAAATTTACCTGCCCTTGACCCATCAACCAGTTGTTCAACCAGCGGTTCAGGTGAGCACGCTACTACCCGGTGGCGACGAAACTATTTTACTCGTTGAAGATGATCCTCTAGTGCGAGAATCAACTTACAGTATCTTAACCACAGTCGGCTACCTTGTTATCACCAGCGACTGTGCTGAATCAGCACTAAAAATTCTGGACCAGCAAAATACTGAGTTTTCTCTGCTGCTTTCAGATGTTGTTATGCCAGGAATTAAGGGTCCGGAATTTTACCAGGAAATTAGAAAAATAACCGATATACCGGTTGTTTTTATGAGTGGTTACACCTTTGACTCGTTGCATGACCAAGGATTGGTCAGAGAAGGGGTTATGCTGTTGAATAAGCCAATCAAGCCGATGGAACTGCTAACTAAAATACGCGAAACTCTCGATGAGGTGAAGAATGCCTAGAAAAAGCCGCAAAATAGAGTTTGAGATTATTACTATTGTTTTAATTTCTCATGACAACCAATGCAACAATTACCCAATATGGACTACCATTTCACACTGTATTTATCCTATGTAGGATTGACAGTCTCAATTTTGGGTGGTAAAACAGGTTTTTAAAATCGCTATGGAGTGTCTGGAATGGTTAAAAAAATGATCGGTCGCAAACTAAAGTCGTCGCGGCTTAGAAGAGATAAAACAATTCAAAATCTTGCTGAAATGTCACGTGTTTCTTCAAATATGATTTCCAGAATTGAGCGAGGCTTGACGATTCCATCAGTCGAGATATTGATGAAACTGGCGGATGCTCTTGGATTAAGTCTCAGTTATTTTGTTGAGGATGCGGAAAAGGGAAACAACATTGTCTTTACCCCTTCAGGTCAGGGTGAGCCCATCTTCTTTTTTGAAGACAAACACCAGATTGCCAGTTTAACACAAGGATTGCGTGATCCCGGCTTTGCGGTTTTTGTCGATACCCTGGAACCTTACTGTGATAGTGGTGAGGGTGTCATGATTCATACCGGGGAAGAGTTTGCCATGGTTCTCGAAGGGGGTCTTGAATTTGAAATTGAGGGGGAAGAATTTAATCTTAATAAAGGTGATTCCATCAGCTTCAAAGCAGCCAAGCCTCACAGTTGGAAAAATACCGTCAACCAACAGACTAAAGTACTCTGGATTGTTTCTCCACCACCAAATGTTTAGTATTACTGCAAAATATTTTTTCGCTAGAAGGGAAAGCAATAGATGCAAGTTAAAAAAATTGTTGGTAAGAAATTAAAAGAGATCCGTCTCAAACAAAATCTGACGATTCAAATTCTGGCAGAAAAATCAACTGTCTCTTCCAATATGATTTCCAGAATAGAGCGTGGCTTGACTATTCCATCGGTCGAAATTCTGATGCGCCTGGCAACGGTATTTGATAAGAGTATCAATTATTTTGTTGAAGATGTTTCCAGCTCGCATGAGGTTGTCCATACCCGGCCAGGTGAGCGGAATAAAACCGTCTATGACGATGAACATAATATGCACACCGAATCTTTCACCTCCGGTTTGCGTGATCCTCAGTTTATGTCGTTCTATTGCACTGTTCAAAAGGGTGGGAAAAGTGGCAAAACGAACATGTATCACCCCGGCGATGAATTAATTTATCTTCTGGAAGGTAGCCTGCAGATGACTATCGTCAACGATATTTATATCCTTGAGGCAGGGGATAGCCTCTGTTTCAAGTCCCACTTGCCACACCGTTGGGAAAATATTGGTGAGGGCGACGCCAAGGTTATTTGGACATTGTCGCCGTTTACAATAATCTGATCGCGTTGCGGCTGTTTTTCTGGATCTTCCATGCCATTTGTAGCCCTGCGCCACAGAAAAGCGACTATGGCTTGGACTTTAAAATTTCAGTTTAGCCATCTTATTTTAACGGCTGGCCAATAAAGTTCGCCCAACTGCTTGAAATTTATGTGACTCTTTCTTGACATGCTCTAAATATATTGTATAGTCTTCGCAACAGTTGATCCGGATATTAGCCTACGAGAAACCCGTAAGGGGGCATTATGAACAAGTCTGAACTGGTAGAGACGCTATCGATCAAGAATAATCTGACTTACAAAAAATCGGAGCAGATTGTTAACTTGATTTTTGACGCTATGTCACAGGCCTTGATAGATAATGATCGGATTGAAATCCGTGGTTTTGGCAGTTTTATGGTCAAAGACTATCGGGCTTATATGGGTCGCAACCCAAAAACTGGTGAGATTATCCAGGTCAATGAAAAGAAATTACCATTTTTTAAAGTTGGTAAAGAGTTACGAGAACGTGTAGATAGCTGATTACCATGATCATCAATAACCTATAAGGACCCGTTCACTGTCGTGGAGGGGTCTTTTTGTTGACAGGTAGGGTTAAAAAATGTTGCATATTTATCGAGGCGTCACTCCCAAGTTGGATGCCAGCGTTTTTTGCGTGGATTCTGCTGAAATTATTGGTGACGTTGAAATTGGAGCGGAATCTAGTGTCTGGTTTCAAGTTGTTATTCGTGGTGACGTCAACTTCATCCGAATTGGTGAAAGAACCAATATCCAGGATGGCTCTGTCATCCATGTGACCCACAAAACTCACCCTACATATATTGGGGATGATGTTACCATTGGTCACAATGTCACCTTGCATGGATGTAAAATTGGCAATCGTTGTCTAATTGGTATGGGAGCAGTTGTTATGGATGCTGCTGAAATTGCAGATGATTCGATGATCGCTGCAGGAGCCTTGGTGACTCCGGGGACGCAGGTTCCGACCGGTACTTTGTACGCCGGATCTCCGGCAAAATATAAACGCCATCTGTCAGCTAGTGAAATTGTTAATCTCAAGCAGTCGGCGCAAAATTATTTAAATTATACTGATAATTACAAGGTCTAATTATACCATCCCGCTGGAAAGGTGATGCTTATGAGCCAGGAGAATTTTTCTAAACTGACAGACAGTCTGTTATTTAAAGGGATGGCTACCAAAGAGATAGAGTACCTCCGTTCTCTTTTCACCCTGAGTCAGGTTCCACAAGGCAAGACAGTTTTTATCGAAAACATGCCGGGCGAATCTCTATATCTGATTAAACAAGGAATGGTGCAAATTTCACAGATGCTTGCGGAGGTGGATGAGCAAGATATGGTTGCGCTCGGCGCAGGGGATGTCTTTGGCGAGATGGCAGTTATTGATGGTGGAAATCGCAGAGTAACAGCCAGGATAACCAAAGATGCCGTGTTATATAGCTTAAATCGGAAGAATTTCAACACACTGGTGAGTGAAAAACCGCGTTTGGGCCTGCAATTGACCTTAAATATTGTCAGAATCTTCAGCGCTAGAATTCGGAGTGCTACAAAAGATTATCGAAGCATGCTTACTGCCAGTTTAGCTCGACAGGGTTAATCTGTTTCCAAAGATTATAAGATATGAGTCGGCAGTTTTTTTGCCGACTTTTTTTGTTGAAAAATGTTTGGCAGATTATAGTGTCCGCGAGTAATATGAGGGTGCTCAAAGTTTGTTTTTTACCTGTTTGACTGAAATACCTTCCATAACAACCCTGGAGAAATCATGTCTGCACTTTTAAATCAGCAACTCTTGTTCGGACTGTTTGGGGGCTTGGGGCTGTTCTTGTTCGGCATGAAAGTTATGTCGGAAGGTTTACAGAAAATTGCTGGTGACGAAATGCGGAAAATTCTATCTGCATTAACCAACAATCGTTTCATCGGAGCATTGGTCGGAATTGCGGTAACAGCAATCATTCAATCATCAGGTGCGACAACGGTCATGGTCGTCGGCTTTGTCAATGCTGGACTGCTCTCACTGGTTCAAGCAATTGGTATTGTGTTGGGGGCAAATATTGGCACCACCCTCACGGCGCAACTAATAGCTTTCAAAATCACCAAATTTGCCCTTCCCGCCATCGGCCTCGGTGTCGGACTTAAACTTTTCAGTAAAAATAAAAAACATATTTATGCAGGTGAAATCATTCTTGGCTTTGGATTGTTGTTTTTTGGTCTCTTAACCATGCAATCCGCTTTCAATCCCTTAAAAACTAGTGAGGATTTCCGGCAGTTGTTTTTGCTGGTTGGCGATTATAAGTTACTCGGTGTTTTAATTGGAGCGTTGCTGACATTTGTTGTGCAGAGTAGTAGTGCCACCATCGGCATTACTCTGGCTCTGGCAAGTTCTGGATTAATAACATTTGAAGCCAGTGTTGCTCTGATCCTCGGAGAAAATATTGGCACAACGATCACGGCCAATATTGCAGCTATTGGAACCAATCGTGCGGCAAAAAGAACTGCAATTGCCCATTTTCTGTTCAATGTTGTTGGCGTTCTTTATATGTTGCTGCTGTTGCCCTTTTTTATGCAGTTGGTTTCTGCTATTTCTCCTGGAGACGCTGACTTTGTCATCCAAACACAGGCTCAAGCCAATAGTTTTGCTGCGGAAATCGGGGATAAACCCTATATTGCGCGTTACGTCGCCAATACCCACACGCTGTTTAATTTAGTCAATACGATCATTTTCCTCCCTTTTATTGGTTTTCTCGCAAAAATTTCAACTTTGATTATTCGTGGTGAGGATGACTTTGATGATTTTCAAATGAAATTTATTGATGATCGTGTTTTGAACACCCCACCGGTTGCAATTGGACAGGCCCGCCGTGAAACCAGGCGAATGGCACAAGTCGCGCTGGAGATGGTTGAAGAGACCAACCTTTTTCTCGAAGATGGTGATTTTAAAAGAATTAAAACATTAGAAAAAAAAGAAGAGTTGGTTGATATTTTACAACGTGAAATTCTTGGTTTTCTGGTCAAGCTATCACAGAAATCAGTCTCTGCAAAAACCTCTGAAACAATCAGTTCATTAATGAATATGGTCAATGACCTGGAGCGGATTGGCGATCATTGTGAAAATATCTGGCAACTTGGTATTCAAAAAGTTGAGGAAAAAATCATCTTCACTCATTCGGGCGAACATGAAGTCAATAGTATCGCCGAGAAAACCTACGATTTTTTACATTTTGTCGTTGATGCGCTGGAAAATGGAGATAAAACGATAGGAGCTAAGGCAATCGAATTAGAAGATGAGATTGACGATCTTGAAGAAAGATTACGCTCTAACCATATCTCCAGATTGAATACGGGGGAATGTTCTGTTCACCCTGGTTTGATATTTATCGATCTGCTGCATAGTTTCGAAAAGATTGGTGATCATACCTACAAGCTATCCGAAGCTGTCATCGGAGAAAAATAGATGTACGCGGTCATTGATGTTGGTAGTAACACTACCCGGATGTTGCTAGGTGATTGCCACAAAGGAGCAATTCAGCCACATAGTCATTATCGCGAGATAACCAGACTTGCTGGGGGCTTTTCTGAATCGACGGGTTTGTCTGCAATTGGTATGGACAAAACCCTTGCGACTTTAAAATCATACAAGAAGACTATTGCAGCGCACAATATTTCTCATGTCAGGGTCGTTGGCACTGCGGCGCTGCGACGTGCTCAAAATCAGCAGGTTTTTCTTGATAAGGTTTTAGCTGCAACCGGGTTAGTCATAGAAGTCATTGACGGAGTCGAAGAAGCGCAATTGACAACTATGGGAGTCTTATCCGTAGTTGCTCCTATCGCAAATTCAACCGTTGTCATAGATATTGGTGGTGGTAGCACTGAGTTGACTTGTCTCATGGATGGACAGGTTCGGTTTCAAGCCAGTTATCCCATTGGAGTGGTTCAGCTTTGCGAAGAATGTTTTTCTGATGCTGAAAGACAACAGCTAATTGATGCGGCTTTTAAAAAATTTGCCGCAAGTATTAAGGCGATAGGTCTGGCCGACAGACCCTATCAGCTCATCGGGACTGCTGGCACCATCACCACCCTGGCGGCAATTCATCTTCAACTCGAGATTTACGCTGCAGGGCTCATAAATAATCACGAATTATCAGTATATTGGCTTGAGGGTTTTCAACAGAAACTTAAGCTCATTTCGGTGCCAGAACGAGAAGCTCTGATTGGCATGGAGCAGGGGCGTGGTGATTTGATTCTTCCAGGTCTGCAGATTTTATTGACCCTGCTCAGGCAACTCCAGCTTTCCAGCCTCAGGGTTTCTGATTCCGGTTTGCTTGAAGGGATTATACTCAGTTTGACAGACAGATAACAATTGCCTATTATCCCGATTGCTTAATTTCATCCATCATATTCACCAACTTCTATCTTATTGCTTTTTGCGAGTGCATCAAGGATTGTTATGAAGAAAGTTTTACTCTCCGGCAATGAAGCTATTGCCCGCGGTACCTATGAAGCAGGGGCGCTGGTTGCCTGTGCCTATCCTGGCACTCCCAGCACTGAAATACTTGAGAATATCACCCAATACAAGGAGATAGACGCCTCCTGGGCACCGAACGAAAAGGTCGCTTTAGAGGTTGGTATCGGTGCTTGTTTTGGCGGTGCTCGGGCGCTGGTCACAATGAAGCATGTTGGTGTTAATGTTGCTGCCGACCCACTGTTTACCTTGTCTTATACTGGGGTTCGTGGTGGCCTTGTGCTAGTCACAGCGGATGATCCTGAGTTACATTCTTCGCAAAATGAGCAGGACAATCGTAACTTTGCTAAATTTGCCAAGGTTCCGATGTTGGAACCGGCCGACAGTCAGGAAGCGCTTGAGTACACCAAATTGGCTTTTGAGATCAGTGAGCAGTTTGATACCCCCGTGTTTCTGCGGACGACCACTAGAATTTCCCATTCCAAGTCGGCCGTAACCCTTGGAGAACGTCCGACCGATATTCCGGTACCAAAGCTGGAACGCAATCCGGCCAAACTGGTGATGCTGCCAGGCAATGCCCGCAAACGCCACCTGATTGTCGAACAACGTACTCTGGACCTGGAAAAATGGTCTTGTCAGCAAGCGTTTAATCACATAGATAAAGGGGCAGGAGAGGTCGGTGTTATTACCTCTGGAGTCTCCTATCAATACGTCAAGGAAGTCCTTCCTGATGCCGATGTGTTAAAAATCGGCATGGTTTATCCGTTACCCAAACAACTGATCCGTGACTTTGCTGCCAATTATAAGACCCTTTACGTTATTGAGGAACTTGACCCGTTCATTGAAGAACAGGTTCTGGCAATGGGTATAAAGGTCATTGGTAAAGATAAGTTGTCTATCTGTGGAGAGCTGACACCTGGTCGGATTCAGCAGGGGTTGTTCGGCAAAATTATCCCGGAAGAAGATACTTCTGCCAGTCTGCCACAGCGACCGCCAAATATGTGTCCAGGTTGTCCGCATCGTGGTGTGTTCATGGAACTGAATCGGGCGAAAGCTTATGTCACCGGCGACATCGGTTGTTACACCCTTGGGTTCATGCCGCCTCTCTCAGCGATGGATACCTGTATTTGCATGGGAGCCAGTATTGGTAACGCAACTGGCATCAGCAAGGTGTTATCGGACGAGGAACAGCGCAAAGTTGTCGCAGTGATCGGCGATTCAACTTTTCTCCATACTGGGATTAACGGACTGATGGACATGGTCTATAACCAGTCAACAGCGACCGTCATCATTCTGGATAACCGGATCACTGCCATGACCGGTCGTCAGGAAAATCCGACTTCAGGTTTTACATTAAATAATCTGGAAGCACCACGTGTTGATATGGAACAACTTTGCAAAGCGGTTGGAGTCAAGCACGTCAAAGTGATCGATCCTTATGATATTGCCCTGACCCGAAAAACCCTCCGGGAAGAGATGGCCCGTCCAGAAACATCGGTCATTATTACGACACGCCCTTGTATTCTGGTGCCACGTGATAATCTGGAGCGGCGGACTCCACTGTTTGTTGATCACGACAAATGTACTGGCTGTAAAGCTTGTTTGAGACTTGGTTGTCCGGCAATTACTTGGGACGAAGAAAACAAAAAGTCAAATATCGATAAGATTATCTGCACCGGCTGTAAAGTTTGCCAACAGACCTGCGGATTTGATGCTTTTCAGGAATGTGGTGATAACTCATGAGTAAAATAAATAATATTCTTCTGGCGGGTGTTGGTGGACAGGGAATTCTGCTGGCAAGTGAAGTCATTTCTGAAGTGATGTTGATGGCTGGTCTGGATGTAAAAAAGAATGAAATCCATGGCATGTCACAACGTGGTGGAAGTGTTGTGTCCCATGTTCGCTATGGCGAAAAAGTTTATTCTTCTATTATCCCGGAAGGTGAAGTTGATATTTTATTCAGCTTTGAAGTCCTTGAAACATGTCGTTACTTACCCTTATTGCGTAAAAATGGACGTGTGGTTGTCAATGACTGGAAAATTGCACCGCCATCGGTTGCTTTAGGCAAACAGGCTTATCCAGACAATCTAATTGAAAGCATCCGGCTGCAATTTCCAGCAACGACTGTCGTCAGCGGGCTGGATCTTGCTCTTGAGGCAGGGAACTCAAAGGCGGTCAATACTGTCCTGCTTGGCGCACTCTCCAATATTCTGGAATTTGATCGGGAGCTCTGGTTGACCGCGTTACGTAAGATGATTCCGGAACGTCTTTTAGCGGTCAATCTGAAAGCATTTGATTTTGGTTGTCAGATCAAATAGTCAAAAAAAAATCATTTTCGGGGAGGAATTTAGATGATTTGGAATGATGATTTTGAAACTTTACCGCGTGAAGCCATTGAATCATTGCAACTAAAGCGGTTGCAA
>JASJGU010000395.1:0-12948 GCA_033791385.1 Desulfuromusa sp. | reverse complement strand
TACTTCGACAGCGGGAGCTACTTCGACAGCGGGAGCTTCCTCGACAGCGGGAGCTTCCTCGACAGCGGGAGCGACTTCGACAGCGGGAGCGACTTCGACAATAGCAGGAAAGTCTTCGTCAAACCGTACGGTCAAAAAACGAAGGATCTTTTCATCCAAGCGAAGACGACGCTCGAATTCGGCAATGACCCCTGGTTCAGCATAGAAAAGGGTCTGCACATAGCAGCCCCGCTCGACCTTCTGGATCGGGTACGCCAACTTACGGACGCCCCAGTTGTCCAGCTTGTGAATCTCAGCCGCTTGATCGGTGAGAACCGTCTGGAATTTTTCCACCATCGCAGTCAACTCATCGCCGACGACATCTGGATGGATAATGTAGAGTGATTCGTACTTTCTCATCAATGGAACTCCTCTAGGATTAACAGCCCCGAGCATTACCCGGAACAAGGATATGCCTGATTCTCCACGGATTCAGGCTAAACACTGGCTTATAGCATAGACATGTTATCGTTTCAAGGCTTTTTGCCAGAACAGATATAATTGCCTCACTAATAACCACATATTTTGATCATGCTGCTGCTACCGATACAGCGAAGAAGAACAAAACTGCCCTCCGCGTACCGTTTTTTTATTTATCCAGATTACATGGGTAACTGCCTATTAAGAGACAATCAAGCGCTTGGAACCGAAATAGACTGCTGTGGAATAGAATTTTAGAGTTTTAGTTATATACTTAGTCGTATCATGAAGACATTACACGAAAAGAGAATAGATCAAACTCCTATTGGTGTGATTGCGGAAGTGCATGGTCCTGTAGCAGTCGTCGCTTGCGATACACTGCCCGCCATGCGGCAAGTCTTGTGTGCCCACCTTGATCATGAAACCTACCTGTTCGAAGTTCTTCAACATCTCGATGAACGCCATGTGCGCGCCATCACCCTGCACCGCAGTGCTGGCCTGCATCGAGGCATGAATGTTTATGATACCGGTGCACCACTGCATGTTCCAGTGACCCCGGATTGCCTGGGACGGCTGCTGAATATTTTCGGTGAGCCACTGGACAACGGCATTGCATTATCGCCCCGGGAATTTCGCAACGTCCACAGCAAAGCGGTACCGATTTATGAGGCGTTGGGGGCCAGCGAGGTGCTGGAGACTGGGATCAAGGTCATCGATCTGCTCTGTTCTTTCGTCAAGGGCGGAAAAACTGGTTTGTTTGGCGGTGCCGGGGTCGGCAAAACAGTGTTGATCATGGAGTTCATGCACGCGGTGGCCATGTTACACGAGGGTGTATCTGTGTTCGCCGGAGTGGGTGAACGTATCCGTGAAGGTCATGAACTCTGGCACGAGATCCGCGAGGCAGGGGTCATGTCACAGACTCTTATGGTCTTCGGTCAAATGGATGAATCACCAGGCGTACGCTTTCGCGTCGGGCTCTCTGCCCTTACCTATGCTGAATACCTGCGTGACACTCTGCAAAAAGAGGTTCTGTTTGTTATGGACAACATCTTCCGTTTTGTGCAAGCGGGCAGCGAGGTTTCCAGTTTACTGGGGCGCATGCCAGCCACCGTAGGTTACCAACCCACCCTTCCTACCGAGGTAGCAGAGATGCAGGAACGAATTTTGTCCACCAAGCAAGGTGCTATCACCTCAGTACAGGCTGTCTACGTTCCGGCCGATGACATGACGGACCCTGCCGTCAGCACTATCCTGAGTCACTTGGATACCACCGTGATTCTGTCCCGAGTGCAAGCTGGCAAAGGGATCTACCCCGCAGTAGATCCTCTGCAATCAAGCAGCAAGCTAATGGACCGCCACACATTGGGAGCACGCCACTACAACATCGCGGAAGGGGTACGGGAACATCTGGCGCGCTATCATGAACTTGAGGATATCATTACCATGCTGGGCGTGGAGGAATTGTCACCTAAAGACCGAAAAATTGTCATGCGCGCGCGTAAGCTGCAACGCTACCTCACCCAGCCGTTCTGGGCTACAGCTTCCCATAGCGGCATTAAGGGCGTTTCAGTGCCGCTGGAGCGAACTTTGGCTGACTGCGAGGCATTCCTGATGGGTCACCACGACAAAACGCCGGAGGAGAACTGCTATATGCGCGGCACCATGGAGGAGGTAATCTCCTGAAATCATTTACCTTAAAGCTCCAGGATGCAGCCCAGACAGAGGAACTAGAGGGGGTAACCTCCTTTGTCGGCGAGGATGCATCCGGCAGCTTTGGAGTTCTCGCGGGTCATGCGCGCATGATGACTGCACTGATCATTGGATTGGCTCGATTTCGGGTCGGCAAAGAGGCCTGGCAGTATCTGGCGCTACCAGGGGCAGCACTGTATTTCCATGACAATGTACTGACACTGAGTGCACGCCGCTATCTCCTGGACAATGATTATATGCGTATCAGTCAGGCACTACAGCAACAATTACTCGCAGAGGAGGAAAATTTGCACACCATGAAACAAAGTCTACACCACATGGAAGAAGAGGTTCTGAAACGCCTGTGTGAAATGGGTCGCAAGGGCACAGGGTGACATCCATGTCACAACAAAAAGATCTGAGAAAGCAAGTAGAACGCCAGGCACAACGGATGAAAAAAGCCGAGCGCGAGCGACCCACCTTGCTTAGCCAGACCGTCTATATCGGCACCGTGGGTCTACTGTTCGTACTGCCAATGGTGGGGGGCGCCTATCTCGGACGCTGGCTGGATACCTTGGTCGCAGGTTACTCCGTCCGCTGGACAATGAGTCTGATCTTTGTGGGCGTAATGGTTGGAGCACTCAACGTATACCTTTTCATAAAAGAATAAATGCCATGAATGAACAGAATCTCCTGATCGAGCTGGGTCCTCTCATGATCACCAACACCGTGGTGACCACTTGGGCGATCATGGCGGTTATCTGGCTATTTTCCTGGCTGATCACACGCCAGTTGCGCATCGATCCCGGACCGCTGCAAACAGCGGCTGAAGGCATTGTTTCCAGTATTGAGGACGCAGTCGCCGCAGTAGACACACAACATGCGCAACGAATCATGCCGTTTATCGGTAGTCTTTGGATCTTTCTGGCCGTTGCGAATCTCAGCAGCCTGATACCAGGGGTACACGCCCCCACGCGGGATCTGTCCGCTACCGCGGCACTCGCCATAGTCGTATTTCTCTCAACCCACTGGTTCGGCATCCGCATCCAGGGATTAAAAGAATATCTACGTCATTACCTGGCTCCGAGCCCGATTCTGTTACCATTTAATCTCATCAGCGAAATCACCCGGACCGTTGCACTGGCAGTGCGGTTGTTTGGCAATATGATGAGTTTGGAGATGGCAGCCCTGTTGATCCTGCTGGTGGCTGGCTTTCTGGCTCCTGTACCGATTCTGATGCTTCACATTGTCGAAGCCCTGGTGCAAGCCTATATCTTTGGTATGCTGGCTCTCATCTATGTAGCTGGCGGAATACAATCCCATAAACTGCGCGAAAACAAACAAGGAGCTCCCCATGTCTGACTTATCCATTTTTGTTCTGGCTTCTACCGTGGCTGCGGTCTTCGCTATTGCACTTGGTGCCATGGCACCCGCCATCGCCATGGGCTGGTCAATCAGTCGATCTATGGATGCTCTTGCTCGGCAACCCGAGGCTGAGCATTCTATCATGCGCACGCTATTCATCGGTCTGGCAATGATCGAATCCCTGGCCATCTATGTCCTGGTTATCGTGCTCATCGTGCTGTTCCGCAATCCACTGCTGGAATATCTCGTTCAGTAGATTGAACAGCAAAGTGAATGATGAGGAACAAACATAAAGGAATAATATTTTGGAACTGAATTGGTCCACTTTTCTGCTTGAGATTATTAATTTTCTGGTTCTGGTCTGGATTCTGAAACACTTTCTCTACAAACCAGTCCTGGATGTGATTGCCCGACGCCGAGCCGGCATTGAAGACCGTCTTGCCGAGGCTCAGCACCTTCACGATGAAGCAGACACCTTAAAAGGGGAATACGAAAACCGCCTGACCGATTGGGAACATGAACGTCAGCAAGGAAAAGCTGCCCTGGCGCAGGAGCTAAGTGAAGAGCGGGTTCGGCAGATGAAAGTATTACAAACGACACTGGCAGAGGAACGGGAAAAGACACAGGTCGCAGAATTGCGCCAGCGCGCCAAGACCGCGCGCGAAATCGAGCATCATGCGCTGCAACAGAGTGCACAATTCGCTACCCGTTTGTTCACCCTTGCAGCTGGACCGGAACTTGAAACGAGCCTGTTTGATCTATTAGTGGACAACCTGTCTAGTCTCTCTAGCGACCAAATTGCCGTGCTCAACACGCAATGGGGTGAACAACCCGAGATTATCATGGTAGCCAGCGCCTACCCATTAGCGGAAAATCGTCGGCAACGCCTGGAGGAAGCACTGACAGAAGTCACCGGGCTTTCCGTCCCCATCAATTATGAACAGATTCCAGACCTATTGGCGGGTCTGCGTGTCACAATTGGAGCCTGGGTTCTGCACGTTAATCTGTGTGATGAGTTGAAAGGCTTCGCCGAGTTTGCCTATGCTGTTGAATAACACTGAATCCACCGGGCCGCTGGCACAGCAAGCCACCTGGCTTGAGAAATACCAGCCAAAGTTACGCATTGACGAAAGGGGCAGCGTCCTTTCTGTGGGTGATGGCATCGCCTGGGTTACGGGACTGCCTTCCGCCGCCATGGATGACATTCTGAACTTTGAAGATGGTAGCCACGCTATGGTCTTTGACCTGACCGAGGATCGCATTGGCGCCGTATTATTACATGAGACCAGTGCATTGACTTCTGGTACCCCAGCCCATCTTGCCGGTCACCTGTTAAGTATTCCCGTCGGCGATGCTCTGCTCGGGCGGGTTATCGATCCATTCGGAGCCCCACTCGACGGCAAAGCACCACCACCCGCCACGGCCTGGCAACGGCTTGAGGTCTCTTCGCCCCCGATCACCATGCGCGACTTTGTACATACCCCACTGTACACGGGCATCAAGATCATTGACACGCTGATCCCCATCGGCAAAGGACAGCGACAACTACTTATCGGCGATGATGGCCTTGGTCGGAGCGCACTCGCACTCGACGCTGTGATTAACCAGCAGGGCAAGAATGTCCACTGTGTCTATGTACTGATCGGTCAGAAACGTTCCACGGTTGTTAACACAATTGATACCCTGCGCGAATATAATGCACTGGAATACACCACCGTGGTCGTGGCAGAGGCAAGTAGTCTGCCTGGGCTACAACACCTGGCTCCCTTTGCCGGTTGCGCCGTTGCCGAGTTCTGGATGCAGCAAGGACGTGACACCCTGGTCGTGTATGACGATCTGTCCACCCATGCCAGAAGCTACCGCGAGTTATCCCTGCTACTACGTCGTCCACCGGGGAGAGAAGCCTATCCAGGCGACATTTTCTCAGTGCATGCCCGCTTATTGGAACGAGCCACCTGCTTGAACGCGACCCATGGTGGTGGCAGCATGACCGCATTGCCCATTGTGGAAACCCAACAGGGCGAGATCGCTGCCTACATCCCGACTAATCTGATTTCCATTACCGACGGACAGATCTATCTGGATCGAGGTCTGTTCGCCGGTGGTTTCCGCCCTGCCATCGATATCGCCCGCTCGGTCTCCCGCGTGGGTGGTCAAGCACAGCATCCCCGGATCAAGGAGGAAGCCGGGCGCATGAAACTCGATTACCTCCAGTTTCTGGAGTTGGAGGTCTTCACCCGCTTTGGTGCGCGGCTTGAGGCCTCCATGGAGGCCTCAATTGCGCAAGGGCGCACGTTACGAGAAATTTTAAAACAGGATCGATTGGCACCCCTTCCGGAAACGTTCCAGATGGCGTGGTTAGTAGCCTTCAACGACGGTCATTTTAAAGATGTAGCGCCTGAATTAATTCATGTAGCGCTCGACTCGCTACAACACCAATTGGAACAGACGACCCTCACCCTTGATAGCCCTCGCGAACAATGGGGTTATGCGGTCACAGAATATCTGCAAAATTTTCGACGGGAAGCAACCACATGACCAAGCGCCAGGATCTGGAACACCACCGCCACAGCCTAGGTGAAATCCGAGAAATTATGAATTCTATGAAAACCCTGGCTTTCATGGAAACCCGCAAACTGACTCGCTTTCTTAACGCCCAGCAAGCAGTGGTAAGAACCATTGAAGATATGGCAGCCGATTTCTTGAGTTTCCACCCAGAAACACTGCCAGAAATTGATGAAAAAAATCGGATTTACCTTCTGATAGGTACCGAACGTGGTTTCTGCGGTGATTTTAACCAGAGCCTGCTCCATCACCTCGAATTGACATTTAAAACACATCCGTGTGGCGAACCATTGTTGATAGCAGTAGGGCACAAACTGCATACCCTGATAGAAAACAAAGTCGGCATAATAACTCTGGTTGATGGAGCCAATGTTGTGGAAGAAGTCATAATCGTACTCAATCAGGTCGTGCAGACCCTGTCATCTTTACAAAAAAAACACGGCATCCTGACCTTGTATGGACTCTACCATAGCGGCAATAGCGGTGTTGTCATACAAAAACTGTTGCCGTCCTTCCAACATTACTTACTCCGTCCAGCACATTTCCCTCACCCCCCAGAATTGAACCTGCCGCCTGCTGATTTTCTGCTCGAACTAGCCGAACAATATCTCTTTGCAGCCTTACACGAAATACTCTATACCTCGCTCATGGCCGAAAACCGTAACCGCGTAGCTCACTTGGACGGGGCAGTTAAACATCTTGACGATAAGTCTGAGGAACTTTCCCGACAATCTAATGCACTGCGTCAGGAAGAAATCATTGAGGAAATCGAGGTTATTTTGCTGAGCGGTAGCGATCCAGAAAAATCTTTCAGACCAGCACGTAATCTGAACTCCGCAAGAAACCAGACAGATAATTTAAAACTATTAAGGAAATCCCATCCAAATAAATGACCAATGGTTTTTACTGGGGAGAACATTGCCCATACTGACTAGATCAGGGTACAAATATAACAAAACCGAGGATCGATGACTTGCGAATTCAGAGATTAAACATTAAATCGAAAATGCATCACATCACCATCAACAACGCGGTACTCTTTTCCTTCAAGACGGAGAAGACCTTTTTCTTTAGCCCCCACTTCCCCCTTTGACTTGATATAGTCGTCATAGGCCGTAACTTCGGCTCGAATAAACCCTTTTTCAAAATCGGTATGAATCACCCCGGCCGCCTGCGGTGCCAACGCTCCATCAGAAACCGTCCAGGCGCGCACTTCCTTCGGTCCAGCTGTAAAATAAGTGATCAATCCAAGCAAACGGTAGCCCGCATGGATAGTTCGCTCAAGGCCTGCCTCTTCCAGTCCCAACTCCTGTAAAAATTCCAGTTTTTCTTCACTCTCCAGCTCAGCAATTTCTGATTCAATCTTTCCGCAGATCGTGACGAGTTCAGCACCTTCGGTGAGCGCATAATCTCGCACTTTCTGGACGAAGGGATGTGCCGCTTCAAGATCACCTTCAGCAATATTTGCAACATAGAGAACTGGCTTCATGGTAATCAGGTGGACTTCAGAAACCGCACGACGTTCTTCCGTATCAAGGGTAACGGCTCGTGCAGGTAACCCCGTATCCAAAGCAACCGCTAACTTATCGAGAACCCGAAGCTCTAACTGCAGCTTTTTGTCGCCACTTTTAGCTTGTTTTTTCCCACGCTGAATCCGTTTATCGATACTATCCAGATCAGCAAGGTTCAGTTCTGTCTGAATGACTTCAATATCGCGGATCGGATCGACATTTCCATCAACATGGACAACATTGTCGTCCTCAAAACAGCGGACAATATGGGCTATGGCATCAACTTGGCGAATATGGCCGAGAAACTGATTTCCCAATCCTTCTCCCTTGCTGGCACCACGGACCAGACCGGCGATATCGACAAATTCCATTGCTGTCGGAACAATTTTCTTAGGATCGACAATATTAGCCAACAGGTCCATTCGCGAATCGGGCACCGCGACGACACCGACGTTCGGTTCAATGGTACAAAAAGGATAGTTAGCCGATTCAGCACCGGCAGAAGTAATTGCATTAAAAATTGTCGACTTTCCGACATTCGGCAGCCCAACAATCCCACATTTAAAACCCATAAATTTCCCTCTAAAAAAATGATAGCCGGAGCACAAGCTCCGGCTATCAAATCAAACATTGTATTTATTAACTGTCTTCCTTGGGTCTACAGACCCAAAATCAGATCAGCAGCGGAGCTATGACTAGTGCGACAACACTCATCAGCTTGATGAGAATATTCATTGCCGGACCCGAAGTATCCTTGAAAGGGTCACCAACGGTATCGCCAATAACGGCAGCAGCATGAGCATCGCTGCCTTTACCCTCACCTTCAAGCTGTCCGCTTTCAATATACTTCTTGGCATTGTCCCAGGCACCGCCACCGTTTGACATCATCAGTGCCAGCAGAACCCCAGCGACAGTTGCACCAGCCAGCATGCCACCCAAAGCTTCTTTACCCAACAGAAAACCGATCAGAACCGGGGCAGAAACAGCGATGACACCCGGAAGGACCATTTCTCTTAAAGCAGCCTTGGCAGAGATATCAATACAGCGCTGAGAATCAGGCTTAACACCTTCTTTACCTTCCAACAACCCTGGAGTGTCACGGAACTGGCGACGAATTTCTTCAACCATAGCTCCGGCCGCCCGACCAACGCTGGTCATAGTGAGAGCGCCCATAAAAAATGGCAAAGCCCCACCAATTAACAGCCCAATAACAACCATGGGATTGATCAGGTTAATAACTTCAAGCTTAACTGTTGTTGCATAAGCTGAGAACAGCGCCAACGCAGTCAAAGCAGCTGATCCGATGGCAAATCCTTTACCAATGGCAGCAGTTGTATTACCGATTGCATCCAGGCCATCAGTGATCTTCCTGACGTCAGGACCAAGAGCGGCCATCTCAGAGATACCACCAGCATTATCAGCAATCGGACCATAAGCATCGACCGTCATGGTGACACCAACTGTTGCCAACATTCCAACCGCTGCGATGCCGATGCCATAGAGACCGGCAAAGTAATTCGCAGTAAAAATACTGATGCAGATAATGATAATTGGCAGAGCAGTCGATTCAAGACCTACCGCCAGCCCGTGGATAATATTGGTTGCCGGGCCGGTCTTACTTGCCTCAGCAATTCGTGTAACGGGAGCTTTTGCTGTGTAGTACTCGGTAATCTGACCAATTGCGATACCAGCCAGAGTACCAGCCAGAATTGCCCAGAAGATTCCGGTGTTAAGACCAGCAAACTGGATGTAAATAAAAGCAGCAACCAAAAAACCGCCTGCAGCAACAAAAGTCGTACTGTGCAGTGCCTTAGCAGGATCCATTCCCTTGAGCAGTTTCATGGAACCAATGCCTAAAAACGAAAACAGCAAGCCTATCATTGCCAGAGCCAGTGGCAGCAGCATGGTGCTGGCTTGAACTCCGGCACCAACACCCAGCTTCGCCAGAAGTTCTGGACCAGCAGCAGCAGCGATTGCCATCGTCGCAATAATAGAACCAACATACGATTCAAAAATATCGGCACCCATACCGGCCGTATCACCGACACAATCGCCAACATTATCCGCAATAACTCCTGGGTTACGTGGATCATCTTCAGGGATACCAGCCTCAACCTTGCCAACCAGGTCAGCGCCAACATCGGCAGCCTTGGTATAAATACCACCACCAACGCGAGCAAACAGTGCGATAGAGGAAGCGCCCATTGCAAAACCGTTGATATATTTTGCTGTTTCTGGATCACCACCAAAGAAGATATAAGCAGTGCCGACACCAACCAGACCCAAGGAAGCAACCGCCAGGCCCATAACGGCACCACCGTTAAAAGAAACCTCCAGCGCTTTTGCCTGTCCAGCAGCACGAGCAGCTTCACAGGTTCTGACATTAGCTCGGGTTGCTGCTTTCATCCCGATAAAACCGCATGTCATGGAGCAGACAGCACCACCAAGGAAAGCCAGTGCGGTTTGAAAATTCATGGCGACAGCAATCAGAATAAATACCACCACAATGAAGATAGCTAAGACCCGATACTCACGACCAAGAAAAGCCATGGCCCCATCATGAATGTCATCAGAAATCTCACGCATCTTCTCATTACCGACCGGTTGTGCCTTAACCATGTTGTAGAGCACAATCGCGATCACAAACCCGATCGCTCCAAGAATAGGAGCCCACATTTGCAGTTGCATCTGTTCCTTACCTCTCTGTGTTTGTGTTAATGTTATTCCAGCAGATTGTAGTTATTGAAAGAGTTCATCGCCTCAGTCGTTCCGCTTGATAGTATTTTTTCAACCGCATCAGCGGCATCATCAAGTAACTGAGGGAGTAGTTTTTGTTCATCTGTGGCAAATCGGCTCAAAACATGTCCGGTCACATCGCCACGTTCTGGTCGACCAATGCCAACCCGCAAGCGGACAAAATCTTTGCAACCCAGAACCGCAACGACATCGCGTAAACCGTTGTGACCACCATGACCTCCATCTGCTTTGACCCTCAAACGGCCAAAAGGCAAATCCAGATCATCATAAATCACAATCAAATCCCCCGGTTCAATTCCAAGGGATCGATAAGCGGCATTCACGCTTGAGCCACTACAATTCATAAAGGTCTGTGGCAAAAGAACAGTCGTTTCCTGGGTTACCACCCGACCAACCCCATAACGACCTTGATAGCCTTTTTTTTTCAATGCTATCCGGTGGCGCAAAGCAACCTGCTCTGCCACCATAAATCCGATATTATGTCGAGTTGCTGAATATTTATCGCCAGGGTTTCCCAACCCAACCAGTAGCTTCACGCTAAATCCAGTTGCAAGTAATTATAAAGCCTCAGTTTCACCAGCTTCACCAGCTTCACCAGCTTCCACTGAGTCCACAGTTTCAGCTTCTTCTTCAGTTACCTCAACTTCGATCTTAACGGCACTCAATGTGATAACGGTAAAGTTAACATCGTGAACCAGTTCAACACCCTCTGGAACCACCACTTCTTCGATGTGAATCGTATCGCCAATTTCTAGTGCGGTCACATCAATATCAATTTCTTGTGGCACCTCAGTTGGCAAACAAAGAACCTCCAGCTCATTCCTGACCAACTGCAAGGTACCGCCCTCTTTCTGCCCAACAGCAGTACCTACAATATTGATCGGCACCAGAAAGACTGACTTTTCCTTGAGGTTGATCGCCTGAAAGTCGGCACTGATCATAGTCCGTTTTATTGGATGAATATCCGTATTCTTCAAGATAAAGACCTTGCCAGCAAGCTCCGACACCCCGTTCAATTTGAGCAGAGTATTCAATCCAGCTTCACCAGACATAGCCTGTTGCAGTTCTTTAGGATCAACAATAATTGTTGAAGGTTCAAGGGCTTTACCATAAACAACTGCTGGTAATTTACCTGCAGCTCTCAGTTTACGCGCAACACCTTTTCCACTTTTCTCACGAATTTCAACATTTAATTCTACTTGTGCCATCTATCTATCCTCCATCAATTAGGAAACTAATTTCGTTTATACAAACAGTGAGCTTACCGATTCAGCATTATGGGTACGACGGATCGCTTCCGCCAGCAGGTGACTGACCGACAGCCCTTGCAATGTATTACACTGAGCCAGTTTTTCGTGGGTTATAATTGTATCAGTAATATAAACTTTTTTAAGGGGGCTGTCAGTGATCCGCTGCAAGGCAGGGCCGGAAAGCACACCGTGGGTTGCGCAAGCATAAATATCGATAGCCCCCTGCTCCTGAAGGGCTGTTGCAGCAGCACAGAGAGTACCAGCAGTATCAATCATGTCGTCAATAATGACACAATTTTTCCCCTCTACATCACCAATGATATGCATGACTTCAGCAACATTTGGCCCACTGCGGCGTTTATCTATAATCGCCAGGCCAGCATGAAGTCGCTTGGCATATGCCCGAGCACGTTCGGTTCCACCAGCATCAGGAGAAACAAAAATCAAATCGGCTAAGTTCTGTTGCCGGATTTCATTTAGCATCACGGGTGCAGCGTAGAGATGATCCACTGGAATATCAAAAAAACCCTGAATCTGCCCGGCATGCAGGTCCATAGTCAAAAGCCTGTCAATCCCGGCAACGGACATGAGATCTGCGACTAATTTAGCTGTAATAGGAGCCCGTGGCGCCACCTTGCGATCTTGCCGAGCATAGCCAAAATAAGGAACAACAGCGTTAATCCGTGCAGCAGATGCCCGCTTCAGCGCATCAACCATAACCAGCAATTCCATCAGGTTATGATTGGCCGGAGAGGAAGTTGATTGAACCACGTAGACATCGCGGCCACGCACGTTCTCACCAATTTCTACCAGCACCTCGCCATCAGAAAAAGTTTTGACTTTGGCGTTCCCCAAAGTAACATTCAGGTTTTGGCAGATATCACGAGCCAGCGGCTGATTCGAATTACCAGCAAAGATTTTAATCATCCCCACGGCGCATATACCTTTTCTGGCTGGAAGAACGCAAAATGGTTGAATTATGCCAGCTGCACAATTCAACCAACCCTGACTTCAAATTTCCACTGACTAACATAATCATTCTTGACGCTTTTCTGACATTTAGTCAGCGTGCGTTTCGCTTCGAACCCTTTAAGGATTCGTTTTATTTAAATGGCTGGGGCGCCAGGGATCGCCCACTTTGTCACCGACATCATGTCGGTTTCTGCGTCGGCTCCCCTACACTCACTGACGCGAACATCCTGTCCGCTTTTCTGACATTAAGTCAGCGTTCGTTTCGCTTCGATCCCTTTCGGGATTCGTTTTATTTTGATGGCTGGGGCGCCAGGGATCGAACCTGGGAATGCTGGAATCAAAATCCAGTGCCTTACCGCTTGGCGACGCCCCATAAAATT
>JASJGU010000394.1:0-3779 GCA_033791385.1 Desulfuromusa sp. | reverse complement strand
CGCTCCTTCCCTGGCAACTGTTTGCCAGCGCTCTCACGGAAATAAGCAATTCCCTGCTGACCAACAAGGGCATGATCTCAAAAATATACTTTCCACGACTGATCATTCCGGCCAGTGCGGTTATCGTCGGGCTGGTTGACTTTCTGATCTCGTTTGTCATCCTTGCCCTGCTGATGGCCTGGTACCAGTTTCTTCCCGATTGGCGCATCCTGACTTTTCCATTATTCCTGTTACTTGCAGCCATCACGGCCCTCGGTGCCGGGTTCTGGTTTGCCGCCCTGAACGTCAAATATCGCGACGTACGCTATATTGTTCCATTCCTGGTACAGTTCGGGCTGTACATCTCGCCGGTTGGCTTCAGCAGCTCAATCGTTCCCGATCGCTGGCGGCTGCTCTATTCGATCAACCCAATGGTTGGAGTCATCGACGGTTTTCGCTGGGCAATCCTCGGCGGTGAATCGCAACCCCATTGGCCGGGCTTTGTTCTTTCGATATTTCTGGCGGCATTAATTTTCTGGGGCGGACTGAAGTATTTTCGAAAAGTTGAACGTACTTTTGCGGATGTAATTTGAGGTTATCGTGACGACTGTTATCAAGGTTGAGGATTTAGCCAAAAAATACATTATTTCCCACCAGCAACAGGACCGCCACGCGACCCTGAGGGACACAATTGCGCTAAATACCGGCAACTGGGCTAAGCGCCTGACTCATCCTTTTCGATCAGCATCAAATCAACAACGGGCAGACCTTCCTGCCACAGAGGAATTCTGGGCGCTGAAAGACGTATCCCTTGAAATCCAACAGGGAGACCGGGTCGGCATCATCGGTCGTAACGGAGCGGGGAAATCGACCCTGCTCAAGCTCCTTTCCCGGATAACCGAACCAACCAGCGGACGGATCACTCTCGAGGGTCGCGTTGCCAGTCTGCTCGAAGTGGGGACCGGCTTTCACCCGGAACTTACCGGGCGTGAAAATATATTTCTTAATGGTGCCGTGCTGGGAATGACCAAAACGGAAATCAAGAGAAATTTTGACGAGATCGTGGCCTTTGCCGAAGTGGAAAAATTTCTCGACACCCCGGTTAAACGCTATTCCTCCGGAATGTATGTCCGGTTGGCATTCGCTGTGTCAGCACACCTTGAACCTGAGATACTGATTGTCGATGAAGTTCTGGCTGTAGGTGATACGGTTTTTCAGAAAAAATGCCTCGACAAGATGTTGGAAGCCAGCGGTCAGGGGAAAACCATCCTGTTTGTTTCACATAACCTTTCGGCGATAAAAACTTTGTGTAGTAGGGCTATTCTTCTGGACAAAGGGCAACTGATCTATTCAGGTGGCGTCGAAGATACAATAGAAAACTATGTCGGTGAAGCCCGCTTGGCCGGCAGAGCAATTGATCTGACCGCCATAGAACGGAAAGGTTCATCGCAGGAGTTGATTTTTGAAAAAATCACTTTTCTTATTTATCCACTTCGTTTTGGGACACCGATAAAGTTCAAAATTAGGTTGAAGTCAAACAAGACAAAGACATCCTTTCACGAGTTGGATTTCGGCGTGGCTATCAGGGACAAGAACCTGAACACAATTGTTCACTGCAGTAACAGGTACCTGAATCAGCACTTTGATCACGATTGCGACGAGAATGAATATCTCTTCGAAATAGACAATATCCTCAAACCCGGAGATTATTCCTTAGTGTTTTTCCTGCGAGATAAAGACGTCGTTCAGGACTGGCTGATCGATATGGTCAAGATTGAAATTGAAGATGGAAACCCGTACGGATTCCCTGACACCAAGCAGATTAAAGGCGCAATCCTGCCTGAATTCAATATCAGCCTGCTGAGGAACTGAGCATGTCCAAACTCGTTCAATACACGCTTTCCTCTATTACAAAGATCGCTGGCCAAAAGCGAACAAAAAATCTTATTTCAGCACTGGCTCAGTCCGCCAAGATCGACCTGCTGCTGCTTGCTTATAATAATAGAGGAATTCTCAAATACGAGAACAGTATGGTCAGCGGCGAACATTATCTCCTCAGCAAAATTCTGAAAAAAAACCTAATCGACATCCGCCAACCAATCATTTTTGATGTCGGAGCCAATGTCGGTAACTATTCACTGTTATTGAGCCAGGAATTTCCTCAGGCACAAATCTACGCGTTCGAACCAAACGAAAATACCTACCAACAATTAACTGCCAAAGTGGGTCATGCGGTCCAATGCATCAATGCGGGCATGGGAAGCGAAGACAAACTTGATAAAATCTACACCTATGCGGACAATCTTATCGCTGGGCATGCCAGCACCTATGAGGATGCTCTCAGCACCTTCCACAAAAAAGGCGATCTTGTGGAGCTTGAGTTCCAGATGACAACCCTGGATCTCTTTTGTGAGCAAGAAGCGATTCCCCATATCGATTTCCTCAAAATCGATACCGAGGGACATGAATTCGAGGTGTTAAAGGGTGCTGAAAAATTACTCGCAGAAGAAAAAATTAAAATTATCCAGTTTGAATTTGGTGAGTGCGATGTTTTTTCCAGAGTTTTCTTAAAGGATTTCTATGCCAAGCTGGCGGAATTCAACATCTACCGGTTAGACAGCAACCGCTTGATCCCATTGTTCGAATATTCCCTGAACAACGAGATCTTTCACTACCAGAACTTCATAGCCGTAAAGAAGGATTTTCCTTTCCAGACGGTTGACTGAAACATATGCGTGTGATTAACGAACTTATAAATAAATTACTTCCTGAAAGTTTCAACGAAATACTGGCATTAATAAGCCAGTATCGTATGCGCAGGCAAAAAACCAAACAAATCAACACCAAAAACCACTTGAAAATTTCCGAGTTATTGAGCAACCCCCAGCCTATCAAGCTGGAACTTGGAGCAGGAGAAAACCGTGGAATCGAAGACTGGACTTACGCCGATTCCAACGAAAGCTGCGATCTGACACTTGATCTATCCCAGGTGTTACCGCTGCCGGATAATTGTGTGCAAACAATCTATTCGAGCCACCTTCTTGAACATTTTGAATATCATGATTTGTTGAATTGCCTTACTGAATCTCTCCGCGTTTTAAAGACGGGCGGAACTTTTAGCGCCGCTGTCCCGAATGCCAGAATTTACCTCGAGGCCTACCGAAATCCAGAAGGCTTCGATCCGGGATTATTCTGCCGGCACCTCCCGGCATACCATGGCAATGGAAAAATCGACTTTATTAACTATGTTGCTTATATGGCGGGAGAACATCGGTATATGTTCGATGAGGAAAATATTGTTACGATCCTCAAAAGAGTTGGATTTCGAAAAGTCCGCTTGCGGGATTTTGACAGCAATCTGGATAAGCCGGGGAGAAATGCACAGTCTCTTTACGTTCTAGCGGAAAAGGGGTAGGCATTGAAAATATCATTCGGCATGATCGTCGTTAACGGCGAACCATTTATCAAATACAACCTGGAAAATCTCTATCCTCATGCGCATGAAATTTTGATTGTTGAAGGGGCAGTGGATAAATATAAACACGCCGCCACGACAGATGGTCATTCTCTCGACGAAACAGTTAAAATCATCAGGGAGTTCCCAGATCCGGAAAATAAGATCAAACTGATTCAGTGCAATGGTTTCTGGCCCGAAAAAGATGAAATGTCCAATGCCTACATGGAGAGATGCACAGGTGACTACATCTGGCAGATTGATGTAGATGAATTTTATCATTCTGAAGACATCGAAAAAGTCCGCAAATTCTTGATCGACAATCCAGACGTTACCAGGATCGAAT
>JASJGU010000393.1:0-5897 GCA_033791385.1 Desulfuromusa sp. | reverse complement strand
TAAAGTCCGCAGTCGATATTCTTCAACTGGGTGAACATAAAGGGGATCAGTTTTTCAGGAATAATGGACCCATGTTGGGGTGCGATCATTTTAGCGGGATATTTCTCAAGTTTGGTTAAACCATGGTAAAGAATTTCCCGTGATGGCATATAGTGCTCATGAAAAGGTCGAATTGCCTCAAAATATGACTCATCCTCGGCAACCAGTTGCCACTCTTCAGTGAATCCCCCGAACAGATCGCTGGAGAAAAGAGTGGCAGTGTGGCGATCAAAAGTGCAGAAGGCTCCGGGGAAATGTAAATAGGGGGTTAGAACAAACTCCAATTCCCTGTTGCCAATATCAAGTTTCCAGCCCAATTCTTCAACACAAATAAAATCCAGATCCAACCCATAGTGTTTCAATAGGGCAATAGCCCGCCAATGGCTGACAATGACTGCATCGTCTCGGTTGACCAATTGATCAATCAGGGGTAATGCACCCGTAATATCAGGATCCTGGTGTTGACAAATAAAATACCGGATGTGGTTGAAAGGAATGATCTCTTCAATTTTTCCAAGAGTATTTTTGAACGTCAATTTAGAGCCTGGATCAATCAGCACCGATTGATCGCCATTTTCGATCAGATAAACATGACACTGGAAAGGATCTCCGGGCAGAATGTGCCCTACCCACCAGATCCGGTCTGCAATCTGAATTGCCCGATCGGGGTTAGAAGCGTCAATGTCCCCAGAAAATATTTTTCTGTCCATAATTTACTCCTTGCCTAACTCACTATAACTTCACTCACATCAAGAGATAATTATCAAAAAATCGGTAACTTGAAAATGATCGTAACATGTTTTTTTTTCTCGATACCAATCACAATAGCAAGAATCGGGTTGGCGACTGCTACAGCCAATGGTAATTTTCTGCCAAGCATACAAGGAGTCACCCATGCCAGATGATTATCAACGCATTGCCAAAGTAATCCAGTTTCTCAAACATTCGGCACTTGAACAGCCATCTCTTGATGAAGCGGCCAGGCAGGTCGGGCTAATAAAATAGGGCAACCGACAGCAAACCGCGCCGTTGGAACCGCTATTGGTAATAACCCAATCAGCTACCTGATCCCCTGCCATTGGGTCCTACGCGGTGATGGTGAAATTGGCGGTTACCGCTGGGGAATTGATCGGAAACTGGCAATTTCAGGGAAAGAATTTTGTCAAACTGAAATATTTCAAGCATGAACAGACCCACAAACAAAACCATGGGATGATTGGAATGAAGCTTGCTGATTGCCCTTTCAATTGATGGCCACTGATCAAGAGATTGAAACCGTGAAATCTTCAGACAGCAAAAAACTCGCCGCAAGCAGCGGGGAATAAGACCAATTTTTTTGACTTACTTTAAACATTAAAAGATTGTAAAGATTTCGGAATCACCACATTATTGAGATTAAGTTCGTGGCGCAAATCACTGGCCAAGCTCTCGGAGGAAGCATCTTCGCCATGAACGATGAAAGTCTGTTGTGGTTTTTTCTTCATGACGCGCACGAAATCCATCAATCCGTCCCGGTCGGCGTGACCTGAGAAACCGGTCAGAATTTCCACCTTGGCTCTCACCTGGTATTCTTCGCCGTAAATGCGGATCTTCTTCTCCTGTTCCACGAGGCGGCGGCCTAAGGTGTTAGGTGCCTGCCAACTGGTGATGAGAATAGTATTACGCGGATCCTCAATCCGATTTCGCAGATGATGGAGGATTCGCCCTCCCTCCAGCATGCCGCTAGAACTGATAATGACCGCCGGAACTCTCAGACTGTTGAGTGCCTTGGATTGCTCCACGGTCTGGGTGTACTGAAGACGGCCGAAGCCGAAGGGGTTGTTATCATCATCGGTCAGCAGAAATTCACGGATCTCAGCATCAAAGACCTCCGGGTGAAGCCGAAAAACTTCCGTAGTGCGGGTAGCCAGCGGGCTATCGACAAAGATCGGCAGATCAGGGATGTGCCCGTCGCTATGCAACTTATGGAGAGCATAGACAAGCTGCTGGGTTCGACCAACGGCAAAAGCCGGGATCAGCAGTGATCCGCCACGACTGGAGGTTTCATTGACAATCCGCTCCAACGCCTTTTCCGCTTCAGGATAGGGAGGATGGAGCCGGTTGCCATAAGTACTCTCCATAATCAGGATATCGGCGCCGTCGCTGAGGGGGACAGGGTCTCGAATGATGGGGATACCTGCTCGTCCAATATCACCACTGAACACCAGCCGGCGACTCTGGCCAGTCTCATGATCGTCGATATCGAGGATCACATGGGCGCTGCCCAACATGTGACCGGCATCGATCAGGGTGAGATGGATACCGGGAAATAGCTGGTGGCGGCGACTGTAGCTCAGTCCGACAAACTGTCCCATCCCCCTGGCCACGTCTGCCTTGGTATAGAGAGGCTCAAAGGGGCGCTGGCCACTTTTCTTGCGGCGTCGATTGACGAACTCCACATCCTTTTCCTGAATAAATGCGCTGTCCATGAGCATAATGGCGCACAGGTCACGGGTTGCCGAGGTACAGAAGATGTCGCCGCTAAAACCATTTTTCACCAGAAGGGGGATGCGCCCGGAGTGATCGATGTGAGCATGGGAAAGAACCAGGCAATCAACGCTGTCGCCCGGACATATTTCGGTGCGGTTGCGCTCGAAGGCTGCCTTACGCTTACCCTGAAACAAGCCGCAGTCGAGCATAATTTTTTTATCATTCACCTCAATAAGATGCTGGGATCCGGTGACAGTCTGAGCGGCACCGTGGAAGGTAATTTTCATTTTTACCTCTTCATAGAAGGAATAAAAAACATTTCGTACTATTTTATCATGTTCGTTGGGTAGATGTGCCGTTCATTACTCATGTGTCCGGAAAAGTGTTGCCAGATCAAACCGCCACAGCTTCATGGCTCGTAAATTCCTAAGGCAGCCCCGATGGTGCTGGGGACAGACCCGAGTTGACTACAAAATTGCTTAAACTAGCGCCATTCAGGATTGTCCCACAATAGCAATTGACCAGCAACCGCAATGGATCTGACAGGGTTTTATGCCATTCCTGATTCCCGGCGTGGGAAAGTTTGCTCGCTTTTGCCATAAATTCTGCTGCCCGACAATTGTCCTGGTGTTTATCAGTCTCATAGCCTCTGTGTCCGCTGCAGCTGTCCCTGAGTTGCAACCAGAGAATTGTGGAAAATATCATATTTTTCAGCTGAGAATGGTCAAAGCTTCCGACGGTCAGCACGCCACTGAGGTCAGTTGCCTTGACTGCCATCCGCAACATCCCCCCAAAGGGAAAAACACCACATTCAATACAATTCATTACATCAATAATCAAAAATAAAGCAAAAGCCGTTTTACTTGAAGACGAAATTAAAGGGATGAAAAATCTCTACACATGAAACTGACTCTATTTTCTTAGATTTACAACCTTATCATCGATGCTCTTTTTGAGAAAAAACCAACGTTTGTTGAATAACATGAATTATCTGGTAGAACTCTTTAGATAGCGATGGCAGCAGTGCTTCGTTTTCAGTATAGGCAAGGCCACCATTCACCCCATTCCTTACTTTAAAGTGTGCTGATGATTATTTTCAACGATAAGAGATTAGGGTTCAAATGGAAAGTCCCGCAGATTGGATTTGGGAAATTCCCCAGATTGGATTTGGGAAATTCCCCAGATTGGATTTGCTGTACTGTGTCAGGATCTTTTCAACCAGCGTAACTTATTGATTCTAAGACCTTATTATTATTTAAGAATTCCCTAGGTGTTTGGCGTGTTGTTTGCAGCATCTAATCAGTTGTTTTTATGTAGCAGAATCTATCCATAAGGGAGATAGCGGAAGGTAACAGAACACACCTTAAAAGGAGGTAACAAAGCATGAAGAGTTTTACAAGGTTAATAATGGTGGCAATGTTGTTTGCCACGCTCAGTATGTTCGGTTGTTCTGGCGATGACGGGGACGACGGAGCCTCTGGTCAAAGCGCCTACGAAATTGCCGTGGATAATGGGTTTGACGGAACTGAGCAGGAGTGGCTGGATTCTTTGTCTGCTGCTGATACTGCTGCGGTTGAGTCAGAGTCCTGCGCTGTCTGTCACTCCAGTGTGGAAGCAATTCATGCTGAAGCAGGGATTGCGGCAATTACTGATCAAAGCTCCGATCTTGCCGGGGACTTGGTCATTACCGTCACTCTTGAAGTGGATGGCATCGCGACCAACGAAAACTACCAATTGTACCGCGTGTACCAGAATTATGATGATCCGACGCAGGATGACGGTGATGACACACCCGCCCGCACAACCAACGCGATCAATGCACTGTTAAACATGAGAGGGGAAGATGCAGCGGACTGTACCGATTCAGACAACTGTACCGTTGCCAATACTCTCGGTGCTTTCGGTTCGTCATCTGATGGTGTTTTCACAATAACCGTTCCTGCTGCTGAGGTTGACGCCGATGCTGCATACGCCATCGTACTTCGCGATTTGGATGCGACTAGTGACGATGGTTGGGGTCATTCTGAGCCAGGGACTGTGCTTGTAACTGGCACTTCTCCGCTTCGTGACCTGGTGTCTGACGATGGTGTTAGCGTTGGCTGCGCAGCCTGCCACGGCGCCTCCGCCTCTTCGTTATTCGACCACTACCTAACTACCGGCGACGAGTGCCAGGCGTGCCATACCATTTACGGCCGTAGTGCAGATTCCTACGCGCAGATCGATGGTGAATGGGTCAACCAGGGATCAACTCCGGGAGGTAACCTTACCGAATATGTCCATGGTATCCATAACTCTCACAGCATGCCGTCTGGGATGTATGTTCGTGGTTTAGATGACGACGATATGCCGGAAGACTCGTGGTCAATCGGCTATCCTTCCGCGATGCGCAACTGTGTGTCTTGTCATGTCACCGAAGATCAGTTGGCAGCGGCCGTAGAGGCTCCAGTGTCTTTCTACCTGTGTATGACCTGTCACCAGGATTTTGATGGTTTTGTCCACGGTCACGATGCCGCTGATGGTTCCTATTCCGCTGGCGATCAAATTTTTGCTGCTGACGACTTCCACAGAGGAGCAGGTGTTGATACCGATTGTATGGGATGTCATGGCGCCATCGAATCTTTGGATGAAGTGGGTGATTTCCACAATGATTTCCAGAGTACTGATGCTCACTACAACTCTTTCTACAGAGGCGAAGACATCTCCTTTGCTAACACCAATGATGTCGAAGTTGCCATTGCCGGTGTCACCTCCGATGGCAGTGCTGTCTCCTTTACCTGGACCGCGTCAACAGGTGCAGGTGCAGTCGATCCTTGTAACACCACAATCGCCGACGGCCCGACCTTCCAAGCTCTTGGTGCATATCTTGCCTATGCCAAGGGTGATGACTGGGTCAACGAGTTTGCCAGCAGTGCACCGGGCCAACCGGCCGGCGCAATGGACGTGTTCGGAGAGCTGACAACAACTTGTGCTGCCAATATCGCAACCACAACAGGTCTGGTCCTTGCCGAAGACACCATGTACGCCGACAAGGTTCTCCTTGCTGTCGGTGGCAAGCCTCTGGATATGCATTCATCGGGCAACGCCTACTTTGTCCGTGAGCCATCGCCAACCTATGCATTTAATGCTGCTGACGGAACTGCTGCTGAAGCCCGTCGTGATGCTGTTGATAACGACAAGTGTTTAGCCTGCCACCAAGGCACGCTGTATCAACATGGTGGCGACCGGGTCGACAATGAGCAACTCTGCGTCATCTGCCATAACCCATCCTCCAGCGACAAGAACAACCGTCTGGATCGTTACCAGATTATCAATGCTGATGGCACCATCAATACCGACGCAACCTACGATGGCAAAGATCAGGAAACTTACGACATGCGCGCCATGGTCCA
>JASJGU010000392.1:0-3155 GCA_033791385.1 Desulfuromusa sp. | reverse complement strand
CTGGAACCTGAGACCCACTGTTTATGGGAGCACCACCCTCGTAACGAAAGTCGTGTAGGTTTTGTTTGAATACTGATATCACACTAACAAAACCATTCGTGTCGAATCACTGAATAATGACAACCGACCCATATCTGGCTTCAAAAATTGTGATGGAGTTATATAGCGGTTCATATCTCCATTAGCAGCCACTGTATAACCATAATAAATCTAGTGTTTTACTGATAATGCATATCATTTGCACTTCTGGCAGTAGATGATAGTATCAGCTAAATTGAACTAAAAAGTCAGGAGGCTATTATGAAGAAACTCTCATATGTGTTATTTGGTGTTGTATTCGCAATAGTGTCAACTACTCCGGTATATGCAGCTGATGCGAAAGTAGAAAACAAAACAGAACCCAAGACCAGGACACTATTCACTAACGTTAATGTCTTCGATGGTATAAATGAAAAACTTATCATGAATGCCGACGTGTTGGTCGAGGATAACTTGATCAAGCAGGTTTCGACTAAAAAAATTACTGCTGAAGATGCGACAGTGATTAATGGCGATGGACGCACACTGATTCCCGGCCTCATCGATGTACACTGGCATACCGAATATGCATACGCGCCTGTAAGTATAATGGCAACCGGTGATATCTCAGAAGTTGCGATTATAGGGTTTCTAGGTGCCGAGAAGACGCTTATGAGAGGGTTTACATCGGTTCGCGATGTTGGCGGTAATCCATTCGCTATTAAGAAGATGACAGATACCGGCAAATATCCCGGACCTCGCGTCTTCGCTTCCGGGCCACCTATCAGTCAAACATCAGGCCACTTCGATTTTCATGCCAAGAATGATCATCCTGCCAATAGCACCGACCCGTTGTCATACTGGGAGCGAAACTCCCTCATCATGACCGCCGACGGTGTTCCCGACATCATTAAGCGCGTGCGTGAAAACCTGCGAATGGGGGCTACCCAGATCAAGATATCCGGTGGCGGCGGCGTGTCATCTGCTTATGACGATCTAGATGTCCAGCAATATACCTTTGAGGAAATGAAAGCGGCTGTCGATGTTGCGAAAACGTGGAACACCTATGTTGCGGCACATATCTTCACCGACGAAGCAGTTCAAACCGCACTCCGCGCAGGGGTCAAATCCATCGAGCACGGCTTGCTGATCCAGAAAAAAGAAACATGGAAGATGATGAAAGAGAAAGGCGCCTGGCTCAGCATACAACCGCTATTGAATGATGAGGATGCGCTGGTATTTGATAATGCGTACAGCACGGAAAAATTTGCCAAGGTGACGAAAGGTACCGACAATGCTTATAAAACGGCAAAGAAAATGGGCATCAATATGGCTTTTGGTACAGATGCTCTGTTCGACCCGAAGGCTGCCGCTGGTCAGGGCAAAATGCTGGCCAAGCTGAAGCACTGGTTCACCCCTTACGAGGCTCTGAAAATGGCGACTTCAGATAATGCCCGGCTACTCGCTCTGAGTGGCCCACGCAATCCCTACCGGGACGGTCCTCTCGGCGTGATTAAAGAAGGCGCATATGCCGATATGGTATTGGTGGATGGAAATCCCCTGGAAAATCTGGATCTCGTTGTCGATCCGAAGAAGAACTTCGTGGTCATTATGAAAGACGGCAAGATTTACAAGAACAGTTTGAAATAATTAATCAATATCTACGATATCTTGCTTCCCAGTTCCTTTGACAGGCTGGATGTTAATCTTTTCTCTTACTATTATAAAGACCCGGCTACCATAGTGAAGGTGGCTGGTTTAATAACCTAATAAACGGGAGCGATCACGGGATATTAATCAATGAGATTTGCTTTCACACCCATCATCGCCGCTGTTACCTTACATGCACTGGCCGGTGAAAAACTCGATGAACGCAACGATTTAACAACCGTACATTTTGGCGGCCCCTCTAGTGTACAGAATCAGGTAGATTCTGATACTGAAAAAAAAGCGCCGCTATTCTTGCTTGAAGATGTCATTGGCCAACAAACTTATTATGACTTCAAAGAGTCAATAAAGCGTGACAGTGGAATAGCCTTCGGACTTGATTACAACGTTCTTTATCAATATGCGAATCCAAGCGACAGCGAGTCGAATGCACTGGGCGGCGTGTTCCGGTTATATGGTAGCTGGGAGCCACCCGGTATCAGTGCAACTCATCCTGGTTCTTTGGTTTTTAAACTGGAACATCGACACAATCTGGGTTCCTATATCACACCCAAGCAGTTGGCAAATGAATTAGGCTACGCCGGACTTACAGCTGTCCCATTCAGTGACGCCGGTATGTTGTTGACTAATTTGTACTGGATGCAGAATTTCAATAACAACAATTTTTCCTTTGCTGTCGGCCAGGTCGACACAACGGATTACGTCGATATTTACGGTTTGGTGAATCTCTGGATCGATTTTAACAACCTGGCCTTTACCACCAACCCCACTATACCCGTTCCGGATCAGGGCTTGGGTGCTGCAGTGCGTTGGACTATCAAGAATAACTACTACGTGCTTGCCGGTTTTGCCGATGCTAATGGCGACCCCGAGAAGCCCCTCGACAGTTTTGCTAGTTTCTTTGACGAACGTGAATATTTCAAGCATATTGAATTTGGCTGGGCAGGTTCATGGGAACAACACTTAGTCGACAACATTCACCTGACCCTGTGGCAGATTGACGAGCGTACACAAACTGACGTGCCTTGTGGCTGGGGAACTGCTTTCTCATTCAGTCGAGAACTTGGAAAATGGATACCCTTCCTTCGCGCGGGATATAACGATGGTGGCGGTGCAATACTGGATCGCTCTATCAGTACTGGTTTCGGCTATTCACCTAATCGCAAAGACGACAGATTAGCTCTGGGTTTACAATGGGGACAACCGAATAGTGAAATCTACAGTACAGCGGGTGATGATCAATATACTATCGAAACATATTACCGACTACAAATACTCAAACACCTGCAGATCGTCCCTGACGTCCAGCTATTATTCAATCCAGCCTTCAATCCCAGTGAAAACCGGGTCTGGGTTTTCAGCTTGCGTGCACGACTTGCATTCTAAGCCCATGATAAGAGGGTAGGATTAAATTTTGGAATAAGTGGAATCTGAGACCCACTGTTTATGGGGGCTCCACCCTCGTAACG
>JASJGU010000391.1:0-4326 GCA_033791385.1 Desulfuromusa sp. | reverse complement strand
AATGTTCTGGTCAATATTTTTAAAAAACCTCTGGAAAACCTCTTTGCCGAATTTGCCGATAACGAAGGATGCCAGATTGTTGGTGAGGGAGATGTCAAATATCACAAAGGTTATTCAACTGACCGTTGTTTTACCGATGGTTGTGTCCATGTTTCTCTTGCATCTAATCCAAGCCACCTGGAAGCTGTTAATCCGGTTGTCGAAGGAAAGTGCCGGGCACGACAGGATCGTCTGGAGGGGGATGGTGAACAGTTGGTGATGCCACTGCTGATTCATGGGGATGCCGCTTTTGCCGGCCAAGGGGTGGTCGCAGAGACCCTTAATCTGTCGCAACTTGCTGGATATAAAACCGGTGGAACATTGCATCTGGTTATCAATAACCAGATTGGCTTTACCACTCTGCCGGTGGATGCCCGCTCCACCTGCTATTCTACCGATATTGCCAAAATGCTGATGGCTCCTATTTTTCATGTTCATGGAGACGACCCTGAAGCACTGATTCAGGCCGCGACTATGGCCATCGAATTCCGTCAGAAATTCCGCAAAGATGTTGTTATCGAACTCATCTGCTACCGTCGTTACGGTCACAATGAAGGAGATGAACCTTTTTTTACCCAACCGCTGATGTACGAAAAAATTCGCAATCATCCACTGACCGCTGATATCTACAAAACTCAACTTCTCCTAGAGGGCTTTTTGGCAGAAGAGCTACAGTCCCTTGCCGACGAAATTGATAAAAATCTGGAAGATGCATTAAGTCATGAAGTTTGCCCTCTGCACGAAAACTTTATGAAGCAGTGGTCGCATATCTCTCGTAAATTCAGCTTTGATCCGGTTGAAACGGGCGTTGGTAAAGAGACACTGATCCAGCTGATCAGTTCTCTGACAACAGTTCCGGAGAGCTTTTCCCCACACCGAAAGATTACGACATTACTTAAAAAGCGCTATAAAGCCATTGCGGAAGATACCAATATTGACTGGGGAACTGGCGAGGCGCTGGCTTTAGCAAGTCTGGTCAATGAAGGGACTTCAGTCCGCTTGTCCGGGCAGGACTCACGACGTGGCACATTCAACCATCGCCATGCAACTTTGTACGATATATCAACAGGAGAGGAATACACTCCGTTGGCTGATATCGCCAAACAGGGTGGGTGCCGGTTTGATGTTTTTAATAGCATGCTCTCAGAAATGGCTGTGCTCGGGTTTGATTACGGCTATGCGGTGGAGACTCCCGATGATCTGACCATATGGGAAGCTCAGTTTGGTGATTTTGCCAACGGGGCTCAGGTCATCATCGACCAGTTCATCGCAAGCAGTCAGACCAAGTGGGACCGCCCAAGCGGTCTGACGATGTTTCTCCCGCACGGTTACGAGGGGCAGGGGCCGGAGCATTCCAGTGCTCGGATGGAGCGCTATTTGCAGCTCTGTGCCGATAATAATATGCAGATTGTTAATGCCAGCACCCCGGGGCAATTGTTCCACTTGTTGCGGCGCCAGGTTCGCACTCAACATCGTTGTCCGCTGATTATTTTTACACCCAAAGCTCTACTACGTCATCCGGCATGTGTCTCGACCGTCGAGGATCTGACCAGTGGTCATTTTCAGGAAATTTTACCCGATGATTTGGCTGCTAAGCAATGTCAACGCGTGTTGCTCTGCTCTGGAAAAATCTATTATGAGCTGTTGCAACAACGTCTGGATGGCAACCACAACGATGTTGCACTAATTCGTATTGAACAAATCTATCCCTTGCATAAAGAACGACTGAAAGAGATTCTTAAACCATACAAAAAAACGGTGGAATATTGCTGGGTGCAAGAAGAAATTGCCAATGCTGGAGCTTGGGACTATCTACGTTCGCAGTTGCGTGAATTGATCGGTCGCGAGCCGGAATATATCGGACGCAAGCGCTCCGCAAGCACCGCAGTTGGTTCTAACCGGATTCATAGAATTGAGCAACAACACATCTTAGATAGTGCCTTTGCAGCCCTAAAGAATAAGGATTGATATGGATATCATAGTCCCCCAGGTTGGTGAGTCGATCGTCGAAGCAGAAATCGGTGAATGGTTCAAAAAAGATGGTGAGTATGTCGCAAAAGACGACCTTCTTTTAGAGCTGGAAACTGAAAAAGTTAATGTTGAACTGAATGCCGAAGTTTCCGGCAAATTAACTGTTCTGGTAGAGCAGGGAGAAACCATTAAAATTGGTGCCGTGATTGGCAAGATCGATGAAACTGCCGCAGCGTCTCCTCCAGCGGAAATAAGCGATCGTGTAGAAACGAAACCAGCTGTTGTTACAGCGACATCGGCACCGATGAATCCGGCGGTTCCAAAACTGGCTGCGGAACGGGGTATTGATCCCACGAGTTTAAAGGGCAGTGGCCGTGATGGTCGAATTCTTGTCGATGATATTCCACCAGCTAGAGTGGCAGAAGTAAAACCGACTCCAGTTGAACCGCAGCCGACGCCGGTCACCCAGCCAATATCTCAAGTTGAAACTGCTGAACGGATCACTCGGGTGCCAATGTCACAGCTACGTAAAAAAATTGCCGAACATCTCTTGCGGGCTAAACAAGATACCGCCATGTTAACGACGTTCAACGAAATTGACATGAGCCGGGTGATGGCTATGCGCAGAACCTACAAGGAACCCTTTCAGGAAAAGTATGGTGTTTCTTTGGGCTTTATGTCTTTCTTTGTCAAGGCCTGTGCCGAGGCCTTAAAAGACTACCCGGAGGTCAATGGCAGTATCGATGGTAACGATATTGTTTATCACAATTATTACGACATCGGCGTGGCTGTCGGGAGCAAACGAGGACTGGTGGTTCCCGTTATCAGAAATGCCGATACCTTGCACTTTGATCAGGTGGAAAAAACTATTCGTGACTTTGCTGAGCGCGCAAGTACCGGCAAGTTGACGTTGGATGAATTGCAAAATGGCACATTTACCATCAGTAACGGTGGCATTTATGGCTCTGTTTTGTCCACCCCCATCATTAATCCGCCGCAAAGCGCAATCCTTGGCATGCATTCCATTCAGGAACGTGCTGTGGTTGTGGATGGTGAAATTGTGATTCGTCCGATGATGAATATTGCTCTCAGCTATGATCATCGAATTATCGATGGTCAGCAGGCAGTCAGTTTCCTCAAACAAATCAAAAGCTATCTTGATAATCCAGATACACTGCTACTAAAGGTTTGAACAAAAGGAGAACAAAATGTCTGAACAAATATATGACCTGATAGTTGTCGGTGCTGGCCCTGGTGGTTATGTTGCGGCCATTCGTGCCGCTCAACTTGGTTTTTCTGTCGTTGTTGTCGAAAAACGGGCAACCTTGGGTGGCGTCTGCTTGAATGAAGGTTGTATCCCCAGCAAAGCGCTCCTTGAATCGAGTGAGCATTTTGCCCGCATTGACCATGAACTGGCAGAACACGGGATTGAGGTCACAGATGCCAAGCTTGATCTGAAAAAAATGATGTCTCGCAAAGAGGGTATTGTTGATAAACTGACCGGTGGTGTTGCAGGACTGTTCAAGAAGAACAAGATTGTTTCAATAACTGGCCAAGCGGAACTACTGGCTGGGAGCGGTTCAGTCCAAAAGGTTAAAGTGACCAGTGACGATAATACCCAGGAACTCTCTGCCAAAATAATCCTGCTGGCAACCGGGAGTGAAGCGATTGAGCTTCCCCATCTCCGGTTTAATGGTGAAACAGTTATCAGCGCACGGGAAGCTCTCAGCTTGACTGAAGTTCCGAAACGTTTGCTGGTCGTCGGTGGTGGAGTGATTGGTCTGGAGCTGGGTTCGGTCTGGAGTCGTCTCGGAGCAGAGGTGACAATTGTAGAAATGCTCCCTCAAATTATCCCACAAACTGATCCACAAGTCGCGCAGACATTGCAGCGCAGCTTGAAGAAACAGGGGTTGAATATCCTGCTGAAAACCCGACTTGATAAAATTGAAACAACCAGGGAGGGCATCGTTGCAAGCCTGTCGACAGACAAAGGAGAGCAGCAAGTTAACTGCGACAAAGTTCTTGTCGCCACCGGCCGCCGGGCGCAAACTGCTGGTCTTGGATTGGCAGCTGTCGGCTTACAAACAAATAAGCAGGGGCAGCTAGAGGTCGATGAGAATTATCAGACTACAGTTCCTGGGATCTACGCTATCGGTGACCTGATCCCAGGTCCGATGTTGGCGCATAAAGCCAGTGAAGAGGGTGTCGTTTTTGCTGAGCGGCTTGCTGGACAGAAATCTACGGTTAATTACCTAGTCATTCCGGGAGTGACCTACACCTGGCCCGAAGTCGCGACCGTCGGCAAGAATGAAGATG
>JASJGU010000390.1:0-5839 GCA_033791385.1 Desulfuromusa sp. | reverse complement strand
TATCGAATTTTCCATTGATGATTCCCGTCGGAATATACAACTGGAACAGGTCCTGTGGCAGTTTCTGAATATCAAGCAAAAACGGCAGGGCGATTTGTGCCTTTGCAAAATAGCTGGCCAACCCCGCGAGCAGGAAGCTGGGGTAACTGCCAAGTTCCATCGGCGAACCGGCAAGCCAGGCAGCAAATGGAACAAATAACAGGGATAATAATTTACCGGTATTGGGAAAATTAAAAGTCACCGGCACGATGACTTCACTCAGTGAATCCGTATCGTCTGAATTGAGTCCATAATCTTTATAGAGCTTTTTGCTGGCTTCAATCAGCATGGGCAGAATGATGAAAACATTCTGGGTAAAAAAAGCGGTCAGCAATGCTTCTTTCGTATATCGAAATACATCCTTGTATGCAAATGGGGTCAGGGTCGAAATCAACACCGGCAGAACCCAAAGCGCCAGGTAAAGGGATGCTGCAATATAAACGACGAAATATACCTCGAGCCGGCCAATTTCATCCCATGTCATGGTGCCCGTAGCAACGGCAACGATCGCAAAGACACCAATCGGGGTCAATCCAACGACAAATCTCGTCACCCGGCCAAGCGCTTCCAGAAATGTAGCAAGGGATTCAATCAGGGAGCTTTTTCCGGGCATACCGATCAGTGCGACACCAACGGCAGAGCTGAAAATTACCACCGCGGGAATAACGGTATTGGCCATTGAATGGAAAGGATTGCTCGGGATATAAAGATCAATCGGGTTGAACTGGGTCGCTGCTTCATTTGCCTGGGCACTGTAAAACGATGCATTTTCGAATACAGGAAAAGACATCGGCATCACGGTCACGACCAGCAGGGCAATAGCCCAGAACACCAGCATCAATAGGCCACCGCGAACCGCCAACTGACGAGCTAGCTTGGAGTCCAGTTGACCCAGGCCGACGATGAGAGAGACGATAACGTAAGGCAGAATGGTCATCTGCATCAAACCGATCCACACATCAGCGACCACATTCAGGATTGCAGCCTCTTCACCGAAAAACAGACCGGTCAGGGTACCCAGTATCAAACCGGTGATAATACGGAACGTCAGGCTGGTGTTTTTGAGGTAATCGATCACGTTGCCCTTGTATTTACTTTTTATCTTAGTGGGTATTATATCCATACTTTGGCTGGCCCGAACCATTTGCTTCTACATGGGTCAGAGCCATGTTGTTGAAGCTCCCGTGTACAATTGGATTTATGGATTCACTCAAATATTTTCTCGCATTGTTCTCGCTGGTATTCTGCGGGCAGATAATGGCAATAGAGGCAACGCGGACTTTGAATGATTCCGGCGATTTGCAATTGCAGCAGGGGTTGGAAGAAGTTGTTGAGAGCCTGGGTCTGACCAACGCGATTGAAGCAAAGCAACTCGCCCTGGTTCTTGTTATCGTCACCGACCCCGATAAACCACGTCTTGCGGAGCTCAATGGCCGCAACATGATATACGCAGCCAGCCTGCCCAAAATAGCCATACTGCTGGGTGCTGCGGTGGCTATCGACGAGGGCCGCCTGGAATTGAATGATGAATTGCAAACGGAACTGGATAACATGATCCGCCATTCATGTAATCAGTGTGCAACCAGGGTGCTCGAACTGGTGGGCCGCCAGGAATTGATTGAAATCCTGCAATCACCCAAGTACCAATTTTATGACCACACCAAGACTGGCGGTCTTTGGGTCGGCAAAGACTATGGTCCTGGTTCAGCCTATCAGCGTGACCCCGTTTCCGGTTTGTCCCACGGTGCCACGGCGTTCCAGGCGGCACGTTTCTACTACATGTTGCAAACAGGCACCCTTGTCAGCCCGCAGCAAACTGAAATGATGCTGGACGTGCTTTCCAATTCAGCGATTAAACACAAATTCGTTAAGGGTCTCTCGGCTTACCCGGATCTTGAGATTTATCGAAAATCAGGCACCTGGAAAACCTATCATGCCGATAGTGCCCTGGTGCGAACCGAAGGGCTCGCTTACATCATGATCGCCCTTGCCAATAACGGGAATGGCGCAGCCTGGCTCGAAAAATTGGCTGCACCACTTCACGAATTGGCGGTATCACATAATAAAAACAAACCCTGAGCCTGGATTTATGGTGATGTTACCGCATGATCTTTTTTGATCATTCTGTGTATTTCAGTGCCGAGGGTTTGGTGTTCAACCGCCGAATTTTGCCGCAGGACATTGGATATCACGATGACCATATACTGCAGTTTTACACCGTCAACTTCCTGCTCAACGATAGCCACGGAATTCATGTAGTTTATGACATTGCCGGCGTATTTCCCGCACTTGAATCCCTCTTCCTCCTTGCACTTGTACCATGAACCTGACTTGAAATAGACCGCCGCTTCTTTCAACTCGGGTGAAGATGCATAGCGGATACGACGTTCGGTCATATACAGCAATCTTTTCAACTGGCGACTGCTCCATTCATCCACCAGTACGCCCTCTTCCATCTTTAACAGGAAGTCCATCAGGCTGCGGGCCGTGGCATAACTGTTTCCACCGCCATTAACATTCTTCTTGCCTTGTCTCGTAAAAAAACTACCCTGTCGAATCTGATCAAGAGACAGGCCGTTGCGGGTCACCGGTTGCCAGAATGTTTGCTGGAACAGCTTTGTCAGTTCACTCCCCGGTGTGGTGGAAAAGAATGTTTTAATTTCTTCTTCCGATACCGGGTAGCTTTGACCAAAATGCTTGAGCAACATCGCATCACGCATCACCATCGCTGCCGCAGAGTTGGAACTGACGGATAACATCCAGTCCAGGTATTCCCATACAGAGCCCTGGTCTCCATCCGCGAGAGGGCGCCGGGTCAGCTTTCTGGTTTCCACATCAAACAGGCGGATGGTGTGGTGATCGCTATGTGAAAAATCATCCGCCGTCATAATCGTGTCGCGAAGTATCGCTTTCCTGCGATCCAGATCGTTTGGCCAGGTGTCAGCCAGGGCCTGAAAATACCCGAGTGCGACCAATAGTTTTCCAACACTGCCCACATTCTGCCGGTAATCGCCTCGGTGTTCGGCGTAACGTGGATTTTCCAAATCGGTCAGGTCCAAAACGGTTATACCGTAATCAGCTGCATGCTCACCAAGTAAAGCAGTGACCTGGGCGGTAAAAGCAGGGTCTGCAGCCGGCAGGGCCATATCTTCGTTCAACAGTCTTAAATCAACCTGTTCGGTTGTCAGCATTGCTCCCGGTGGCTGAAAGCCCCCAATGGCCAAGCCTTCATTGGCCAGGCGTGCACCCTCCACGCGACGTATCCCGGTTTCCTCGTAACCGTCGAGCGGATACCCAAAGGCCAGCATGGCAGATACGAGCATCACTAAAACAATCAGTAGCGAACTAAATAATTTAATCACTTTCATGTTCCCGGTACCCCTTTCATGTCAACTTTTATCGAACTGGTATTTTTCAACTGGGCATCCATTTGTTGCAGGTAATTGATCCCCATTGCCATTTTACTATCCAGAAACGGCCGCAACTGAAACAGACGTAAATCACCTTTCAAAAACCCGAACTCAACATCTGCCGGCGCCGGATTGCCTTCATCATCGGTAATGGATGGAAATTTTTCCGGCAGGTGTTGTGCAAAATCAATGACCTGGGCAATCTCAAGTGGCTCAAGCACCGTATCGTTGCCACTTGAGGGCAGAAATGTGAGTCCGCCTTTTGGATCCGGAACTCTCCGCCAAGGAGCAGTCGCGGTTGCCAGTACTTGCACAGATGAACCATCCAGCGGAATGCGCAAAGATTCCGCAGCCTGTCCATCAACGGCACCACCCAGACCTTCATTGACGGCCACCGATACGATGCCCCGGTTTCCCGTATCAATATCCTGGGTCACCAGGACACCGGACTTATCCGATGCTACGGATTCCAACAACAGGATTGATGTATAAACATGCTCCGGTTGGGTCATGTGAGACTGGCGCCAGGCGAATGCCCTGGCGGTGAACGGTGATGCCCAGACACGGGAGATACCATCCAGCAGGTTCTCATAACCCACTACATTTGGCAGTGTCAGGTTCAGACCTGCACCTGTAAACCCGGCGAGGTCTTCAACATTGGTATCCGAACGGACAAAAATACCCGGGGGATTATCGGAACCAAATGTTTCCTTTAATGCAGCTTGCAGCCGGACTTTGAATTTAGAACTTAGCTTTGTATTGATAATGATGTCGTAAAGCTCCGCCCTGAATAGCTCGGCCTTACGGGCATGCTCCGGGTTCTCCACCGGGATTAAAGCAAGTTCCGCATATTGTTTAACCATCCAATCGAAGACGGTGCCATCACTACCCGGATGGGTCTGATCATATGCTTCCTGACGGAAAATGCCAAAAGGAATTGCCAGTCCACGCGAAACGTGACCGGGGTAGTGGGCCCGTAACTCGCCGAGCTTTGCAGCTTTGGGTCCCACGATCCGGCCGGAATCAGCGGCGCGTAAGTCATCCAGTTGCACCAGGTCCTGAACCGTCAGATCAAGCTTATCCAGATCCGGCACAATGGTTATGCCACCTGCTGCATCCGCATCTTTGAATATTTTTTCCCACCGGTCTGACCAGGGCGAAATTTCAACCAGCCCCGACTTGCTGACCGCCATGACCACCTGTTCGCCATCATGCTTTGAAAGCTCTTTAACGACAGTGGCATCAACCGTTACGTTGGGTATACCAAGATTGCGAGCCAGTAACTGTACATGCGAAAGTGGATTACCCTCTCCCGCAGTCAATATGCCCGCCACGGGTGGCAGATCAGAAACAGTTTCGGGCAGGAGGTAAATACCATCGGCCCTGAAGTTCTCCAGCTCACCCAGGTCCGGTTCAATATGCAGGGTTCCCCTTGCCAGGCCGGGGTTCAGGGCGGTGAATCCCACACCAATATCCTGATCGAAGAGACGGTGTTTTACACCTGCCAGGCGGTTTGCATCACGCGACAGGCCATCGAGCACATTGGAGAAAACCAACAGTGGACTGCCACGCAATTGATCCTGGATAAATAACATGGCCAGGGGTTCTATGCGGGCAAGTTTCTCCATACCTTCATAGAAAAACATACGTAAAGCCTGGGTTCCCCATCCCGGCGCACGACCAAGGTAGTTGAGATCATCGAGATACCTGTCGAGGCTAATTTTGTCAGCGGCCAGTGTATCAAGCGTCTTATTCATTTCACCAAGCAAACGGGCATTGATCACACCGGTACCGAACGCTGCCATCCCCGCAGACCGAAGTAGAGTCGCCCGTTGCTGGCGTGTGGCAGTTTGCATTGAAGACCGTAAGACAGACGCTGAGCTGAAGTTTTCGACTTCCACGCGCAAGCTGAAATCCAGAATATCCAGGCGGACCGATGGAGACTTGATCCGTGGCAACGCCGTGCGCAGATCAGCCAGTAACTGACCGGTGGTCATGAATTTATCACCTCCGGTATTACTGGTCCGTAAGGATTTCGCAGAATTTCTCAGCAATTCCTGCAACCACGGTGCTGCCGTATAACGGGACGCCATACTATCGAGTTCTTTATCCAGCGGCTCGGACTGATAGATGCCATCGATTTCATCAGCCAGTTCCAGGTATGGTTTCCGCTGTGAGTCGGTTGCCAAACCCGCCGCGTACTGACGAACACTGGCAGCATCTTCTGCGCCCGGTGAACCATGAATCTTGGCCCGCAATGGTTTGAATCCGCTATTCTGATCCGACAAGGATGCGGACAGTTGTCGCACTTTTTGAATGGACGCACTATTGGCGCCATGCGGCAACATTCTGACACCGGCCCTGAGGGCTGGAAAACCAGGCCCGATCCA
>JASJGU010000389.1:0-3422 GCA_033791385.1 Desulfuromusa sp. | reverse complement strand
AGAAGAGAAAGTCTTAAACGCTCTCGTCAGAGCTGTCCGCAACAGCTGAAAGGTTTTTAGCATTAACCCTTCAGCCTGACAACCTTCAACCTAACACCTTGAACATGGAGTTTTTCATGCCCCGAATTCCCACTCTTGATGGTGCTGCCTGTATTGGCTGCGAAACCTGTACCCGAATCTGTCCAAAAGTATTTCATATGATTTCTGAACATCAAGCTGCCATCCTCAACCCTACGGGTGACACAGAAGAAAAGATTGAAGAAGCAATGGATAACTGTCCGGTTGCCTGCATTAACTGGGAAGATTGATGGCTTTGCCATCCCTACAGCATAAGTTTCTTACCTACAGCCTTATCCTGACATATTTCCTCTTGTCAGGGTGCCAATCAGCGCCTTTGAAGAACATCCAAATGAGCGGATTTAACGAGCAGCTCTATGTTGACGCTAAACTCAACTTTACCATCCAGCATCCACTCAACTGGAAACTTATTAAAACCCCGGTATCTTCCCCGCAGTACCGCGCTGACACAGTCAACTGGAAAATTGAAAATCCGCTTAAAGAAACAGATAGTGTTGGCAACATGCTGATTCAAAGCCTTTCCAGCAATGACAATACAGACCTCTCTGATCTACTCAGCAACTTTTTAGCTGAAAAACCAGAATTAACATCGAGCCAGGCAGAAAGATTTGAGCATCCAGCAGGATCGGCTTTAAAATTTCTCGGTCATGATGCTGATCGAGGGCAGCTGACGATTGCACTGATAGGGAAACAGCATAATTTTATTATCTCGCTCGATTATCCTTCTAGTCGATTTGATGAGCTATTGCCGGTTTTTCAGAATATCGTTGACAGCTTTTCTGAAATTATCCGCCCTGCTAACGACCCAAAATCAGGAATCCAATGAAACGCCCATGTTATCCAGCTCAGATCATCCACAAATACTATTCTGACCATCCACAAGCAGAACAGATTTTACTTGATCACAGCCGGCTGGTGACCCGCAAGGCCTTAAAAATTGGTCGTTACTTGCAAACTCAGGGACATTCCATTGATTTGCAATTTATCGCCGAAGCGGCGATGTTGCACGACATTGGCATGATCATGACCGACACCCCGGAACTTGGCTGCAATGGAAAGGGTCCCTATCTTCAGCATGGGATAGCAGGAAAAGAGCTCCTGGAGAAGGAAGGATTATTCAAACACGCCCGAGTTTGTGAACGACATATAGGGATAGGTCTAACGGTAGAAGAGATCCAGCAGCAGCAGCTGCCCTTGCCTGCGCGAGACATGCGCCCTGAAACGCTGGAAGAGCAGCTCATCTGCTACGCTGACCTGTTTTATTGTAAAGGCAAAAAAAACCGTGATCGTGAAAAAACTCCTGCGAAAATCCGTCAAAAACTGAAAAAATACGGTAAAAGTAAAGTGATCATCTTTGATCAGTGGCTGAAAGCATTTGAACCAAACCAGATTTAAGCTCAAAGCAGGCTGATATGGAGTATTGGCTACAACAATTGATTGAATTTCTACCTGACGGTAATACCTATCTGCTGTCTCTATTCCTTATTGCTTTTTTCGAATCACTCCCAATGATCGGTCTGTTGGTTCCGGGAAGCACTCTGATTGTTTTTGCCGGTTTTCTGGTCTTACACGGGAAGTGTTCTTATCTATTGCTGGTGCTTGTAACGACAGGCGGAGCATTATTGGGAGATCTCTTTAGTTTCTGGCTGGGATTTTATTATGGTACAAAACTACTAAAACTCCGTAGTTTTCAAAAACAGCACAATCTGGTCACACGTGCTGAACACTTTTTTGTCGACCACGGCGGTAAAAGTATCTTTTTTGCCCGATTCCTTGGCCCAATTCGCGGCATTACTCCATTTATTGCAGGTCTTTCAGGCATGCCGGGACGACCATTTTGTGGCTACGCTCTGATCAGTACTATTTTATGGGGAATATGTTATCCGGGACTGGGTTATTTAGGCGGAAATAGCTGGCAGAACGCACAAAGTTTATCTGCAAAATTCGGCTTAGTTATCATCTTAATTTTAGTCGCCACCATTCTACATTACTGGATTCGACGAAACTTTAAGAAACATTGAAACTGATAGAATCATGAGATGACTAAACAAATATTTCGATCTACACGGCGTAGTGGGTTTTCAGGAGCGAAGGTCTATATAGGGGATGTCGAGATCCGGAAAAACTACTGCAACACCGTAGATCGGACTTTTATTTGCGACGCCATCAAAAACGATACTGTACGCCCGTTGTCAGAGCATAAGAATCCCAATTGACTTGATTTAAACGAGTCTTCCCGACACTCCCATCGGCAAAGAAGGTTCTATCGGAGCCACTCCCTGTCTCCCAATGTTGAATATTTCCGCTAAACAGCCATGACCATTTCTCATTGAGCAGGTAAAGCCCTTTGATATTCCAGACGATCCCAGTGCCGCTGGCATCATGTTCAAAGCTGACTGGATGCTCAAAAATGGTACGTAAATTCCAATCGGCCTGAGCAAAATATTCAACCCAATGATACTCAATGCCCAAAGATATTTTAAACTTTTCGTTAGCCTGATAATCGATGTTAGCGCCCAACCAAGGTCCATACCAATATGCGGTATACGAACTATCCAGGTCTGAAAACTTCCCGATAGCGGGTGGAAGTTCTGACCCTGCACCAAAAAAATATCGCCTTATCTCTCTATCAGAAATTGTCTGTTCACCACCCGTCATTGATAAATCTTGCATGTTGAAACCATACCCAATTAACGGTGTCACCTTTATTCCGGAAAGTTTGTTTAACTCGAAAATTGGACCAAAAGCAGCAGAAAGATCAGCAGTCATACCCTGATCCGCATCATTGACCGAGCGAGACCACTCAGAATTCCGATCATCCTCAGCATAATCGGAATCCTGGACATCGCCAGCAAATATTTTACCGAAAGAAACATTAGCCAAAACAATTGAATTTCTCTTTAAAAATGGCAGCTCCCCCAGCTCCAACCAACCGGTTGCCTGGCACTGAAAGACTTTAAGATCCTCCCAGCTCAGTTCCGAAAGAATATCTAGATTATTTCCATCAATGTCGCCGGAAATACTCCAATCCAGGTCATCGGAGCGATAGCCAAATCCGATATCCAACCGACTCGACTTAATCTCAATGGCATCAAAAGACCAAGCAAAACCAGGTTGCAGCACGCTGAAAAATAAAACCGCAACAAGAGAGAGAAGAAAACGGTACATTCCAATATCCACTAAAATGCAGGTGCTAACAAAAAGGCCTCTCCGAGAAGAACGGCCTTTTTATAACTAATCAAACAAGTAATAGCCTATTTTACATAACCTTCCAGTTCATCAAACTGCAGATATTGATAAATTTCATCCGCATTTGGAACAATCTTTTCCTTATAAGCGGCAAA
>JASJGU010000388.1:0-4435 GCA_033791385.1 Desulfuromusa sp. | reverse complement strand
CCAGGAGGAAGTAAAAGTGAAAAAGTATGATGTACTCATTATCGGTGGTGGCCCAGCAGCAATCACAATTGTTAAAATTTTGGGCAAGGTTAAAAAGGTTGGGGTGATTCGGCCAGAAGATTATTCGATGATCTACTGTGCTATGCCCTATGCGATAGAGAAAGTTGTGGCGCTGGAAAAAACCTTTAAGCAGGATGGTTTGGTCACAGAGTCGGGAGCGGATTTGATTCGTGATAAAGTCGCCAGTGTCGATTTTGATAAAAAAACGGTCTTGACCGAACAGGAGCAAAGCTTAGCTTACGATAAGCTGGTTATTGCTACCGGCTCGGTTCCTTTTTTACCACCGATTGAGGGAATCGATTTCGAGGGGGTTTTTGTTTTTAAGTCGGAAGATGATCTGAAGTGCCTGAATGAAGCAGTCAGAACCCATAAACTTAAGAAGGCTGTTGTTGTTGGCGCTGGTGCTATTGGTGTTGAACTTGCGTTGGCATTGAATAATTCTGGTTTGGAATGTCACTTGGTCGATATGGCAAAGACGATACTGCCTAACCTGGTTGACCCAGAAATGGCTGTTGAGGCTGAAGCTGAAGTCAGAAACGCAGGGTTGAAACTACATTTAGGGAGTAAAACTGAAAAAATCCTGGGTGATAAGCGTGCTGAAAAGGTGGTTCTTGATACTGGAGAAGTGATTGATCTTGCTGATGATGAAAACCCCTATGGGATTGTTGTGTTTGCCGTTGGCATGCGTCCTAGTGTGAAAATATTCAAGGAGACTCAATTAGAAATTGGTAAATTGGGAATTGTTGTTGATAAACAAATGCGGACAAATATTCCGGATGTTTATTCTGTCGGCGACTGTGTTCAGTATTCTAGTGGGATTACTGGTGAATTGACCGAGGGAAAACTGGCAACCAATGCAGTCCCAATGGCAAGACTTCTGGCTAAAAATATGCTGGGTGAAAATCGTGAATATGGTGGTTTCTTCAATGGAGCAGCAACTCGGGTTGGCAATCTCTACGTTGGTGGAACCGGGCTGAGTGAGGAAGCAGCGAAGAAAAAGTATGATGTTGTCACTTGCCATTCTGAATTGACAACAACCTTTCCCATCATGCCTGAGGCAAAAATGGTGAAAATGAAACTTGTTGCAGATAGAATAACTTTGAGGGTTCTGGGTGCTCAGGTTATCAGTGCCAATCCGGTCACTGACAGGGTTGACATTATTACGCTGGCAATTCAGAGTAAATTGACAGTTGCTGATCTCGCTAATTTCAGTTATTCAGCCCAGCCATATCAGTCATTCTTCCCGGCTAATAATCTCATTGTTGCTTGCGCCGAAGGTATCCTGAGTCAAGTAAATTCAACTGATTTGGCCGTCTGAGTTTATTGGAACAATAATTTACTACCCCGCCGCTTGCGGCGGGGTAGTAAATTGTGCATTGATCAAGCCTATTTAAATCAGCCAGTCGTCCCGATAGCGAGAGTAATTCACAGGATCAGATAGCGATCAAGAAACGAAAGTTTATTGTAAATCCTTGGGCTGTATGAACCTCTTGCAAACTTGGGTAATGCTCTATAACTACCTTGTTTTCCTGAATAGGTGCTTCATCTGCTACATTTTAGCGGGTAGCCTTTTTCTCTACACTGTAATCAAACTCCAGGATCTAAATCAGAGTCAGTATGGTGTCGTTGAATGGACCCCCGCTAGCTCACCGATCATTGGCAAGAGGCGTTCCATTCTGGCCTGGCAAACGAAGACCGATTTTACCTGGTAGCGGTACCCTCCTTGTTCTTTTTTGTATTATAATAGATGAGATTCTAGTGGTTTGCGTGGCGATGAAATGGTTTTTTTATGGTTCCATGAAATAGTTGGAGGTCGTTTAATCTCTGCAGGTTCAATTCCCCGTCCCTTTGGGGCGAAGGCAGGCTGAAGGCCAGCGGGATATTAACTGCTTTTGCGAGTGCATCACCATTGAAAACATTAGAGAAACTCTGTTTATCTGCTGCTCTATTTATGAACTGTGGTTATGAATTAAAAGTGAGCGATACTGAAGAAATACAAAAGTAAAGAAATGAAGCGGGGGTAAAGTAAAAATGAACATATTCAGAATGTTTTCAGCATTGCTGCTCGGGTTCGTGGCGGTTCTTCTGTTGGTTGGTCATGCGGTTGCCTTGGAAGGGGACGACACGCCGACAGTGTTGCGCATCCTTAAGGATTGGCGCGGTGATTATCCAGTTGCCGAACTCCATCGACTGCCTGTAAAACAGCAATCGACTCCAGTCGGCTACTTGGGCGATCTACAGAGCTTCACCGATGTATGGAAGGCATTCAAGCCTGAGGAGGACGTGCCATCTGTCGATTTCCGTGAACAGTTAGTATTGTTTGCTCGGAACGTGAGGTTCTTCAATCGCGTCAGCATCGCGCAGGTTCGCGTTACGAAAGGGGTTGCAGACGTCTTGGTTCTGGCGACGATGTCGGCGCTGCCAATCGAGGATAAGGTCAGTATGGCGCTCGCGGTTATCCCCCGGTCTGGCGTAGAGGCTATCGGTGTTGACAGCTTGCGGATTCCGGTTCTGGAGGGGCTATCCGACGCGGATTCGGATCCTTTAAACACGACCTATATCATTGAGGGGCTGGAGGTAACTCTGCGAGACGGTCGCTTTGAGAGGGCAGTTGTGCCTGATTCGGCGATCAGGACGCGGGTCAAGGTGTTTGGCCAGCCAGCTTTCGGTGATTTGGACGGTGATGGTGATGAAGATGCGGCAATCGTTCTGATTTATCATGCGGGTGGCAGCGGTACATTCTATTACGTTGTCGCAGCACTGAACGAAAATGGTCGTTACCGGGGTGTCACGGCGGTGTTGCTTGGTGACAGGATCATTCCCCTGGATCTGGAAATAAGGGACAGCCTGGTCCTGGCTCACTATCAAGATCGTGCCCCCCTGGAGCCGATGAGTACTTATCCGACGCTGGATAAATTGGTTTCCCTGCGTCTGAAGAATGGTCAGTTGGCGATACTGAAGCCTCTGGCGGCGACCGAGAAGATCGTGGTGGGATGGGTTACAAGGGAGCACGAGACGTACTAATCTCAATCTTGCATCCCAGGCGTTGTCTATTGGCTGTCGGGAGATTCGCCGGCACTTGCAGAGATTCAGTTCGATTATAAATATGGCTAGAATCGGAGCAAGAAAGTTATTTCTGGCGTGGTTAGACCGTCCGGGGAGGCTGAGATTTTCTGCAACTAACTCTTTTATACCCTTCTTAAGGTGATACTTTTTATGGAGAAAAGTGTAGACTTATGCTATTGGAGTATGAACATATCAAAAACAACTCAACCAACAGGAGGATTGTATGAAAAACACTCGGTTTGAAAATCTCTCATTATTTCTCGCCGCTATTGTCTGTTTCAGCGTCATTTTCTCAGCAACCCCGCTTTTAGCTGCTGACCCTGCTATCAGCCTCGGCGGCGGTGTGGCTCTTGTTCCCGACTATGAGGGCTCTGAAGACTATACAGGGGCGCCAGCATTGCTGTTCAGTGCTAGATGGGAGAGTGGTAATTTTATCAAATTTGCTGGTACCTCGCTTCGTGCCAATGTCTTGCCGAATAAAACCTGGAGTTTAGGACCAGTCTTGCAGTATCGCGGCGAACGTAATGATGATGTCAGTAATAACCAGGTCGCTGATATGCGCAAGATAGATTCAACCATCGAGGCTGGTGCGTTCGTAGGTTTTAATGCTGAAGGTTTCGATGCAGGTCTGGAGTGGGTCACTGATACTTCGAATAAACATGATGGAGCACTTGCTAAAATGTCAGCTGGCTATTCCTTTCATTGGTTGGGTCTGGCTAATAGAGTCGGAATTTCCGCAACCTATGCCGACGATGATTACATGGACACCTACTTTTCTGTTGATGCAAATAACGCTGCTCGCAGTGGCTTGGATGTCTATGAGGCGGAAGCTGGAATAAAGGACTTTGGTGTGGATGTAACGGCGAGCTACAGCATCAACAATAACTGGAGTCTGATGGGTCTGTTGGGCGTTAAAGCGCTCTTGAATGATGCAAAGGACAGCCCGGTTGTTGATGATGTCGGTAGCAGCAGCCAATTGACTGCTGGTTTGATGGCGGTTTATCATTTTTAAGAAATAACCAACGGGAAGAAATAGAGGAGGCTGCAACTTATGATATGCAGCCTCCTTTATTGTTTTAACGCACTTAATCGATGCTTGTTGATTTATCTTTCGCTTGAGGGAGTTGAGAATGAGGAATTCCATTGTTGTTTTTTTATTGTTTTGTTTTTTCTCTGGCTCGCAGGTGTATGCAATTGAAGCAAAGAGTGTTGATGAAATCAACCGAGGCAATAACTTGTCGGGTGAAGAAGTGTCGCCAATAGGTCAAGGTCAAGCAAAGAGTGTTGATGAAATCAACCGAGGCAATAA
>JASJGU010000387.1:0-4278 GCA_033791385.1 Desulfuromusa sp. | reverse complement strand
CCAAACCCTTACTGGAAGCCTGAACTGAGAACCTATAGCGGTAAAGACCAACCAGTTATCGACTTTTTGGAATCAGAGAAGGAGGTAGAGGAAATGCTAGATGATATACGCAACTACCTATCTCGCTGGCTGCCCAGATTTCAGGCCAACAATCGCAGTTATGTCACCATAGCCATTGGCTGTACCGGCGGCCAGCACCGTTCGGTCTATATGAGCAACCAACTGGGAAAACATTTTAGCCTGCACTACACCAACACCCAAATCAGGCATCGGGAATTAACCTGATATGAATATACCAGGCACCACTTTATGTCAGTAGAAATTAACGTAGAACTCACCATTATCAACAAGTTGGGGCTGCATGCGCGGGCCGCTGCAAAGCTGGCATCTACTGCAGGGAAATACGGCTGCGCCATCAAAACAGGCCCTACCCTAGACAAGCTTGTGGATGCCAAAAGTGTTATGTCTCTAATGCTCCTTGCCGCAAGCCAAGGCACAATTTTGCACTTCTATTTTGATGGGTCTGATGCTGAGAAAGCACATCGTGACATCGAACAACTGCTTGCCAACCGATTTGATGAAGAGCAGTAACAGGAGGAGAACTGCAGCAACAAACCCCTTCCTCATATTAAACAAACAATTCCCCCTAGCAGCCTGACAACGCTATAAATTTTCCACACTCATCTATACACTATCGGTCATCTATAACGGCAGCCAGGAACACCTCTACCCATGCAGGCTCCTAACGAAAAAATCAGCCATCTATCTCAGCTTGACAGTATTCACGAGCAGATGGACTCCAATAATGTGCGCCTGCTGCGTTACATGTTGAACAACCTGACGCCTGCCGATATTGCCGACCAAATTGAATCTGCCCCCCCTAAAGCACGCCGAGTGCTATGGAATTTAGTGGATAAAGAATTTGAAGGGGAGGTCATCGGAGAGCTTAACGAAGAGCTCCGGGGTGAAATTCTTGAGGAAATGGAAAGTCATGAGGTTGCCTCTTTAACCGAAGGGCTAGACCCTGATGTTGTTGCAGACATCCTGCAACAACTGCCAGAAAAAGTTATTCCAGAAATCCTCCAAGCCATGAGTATCCAAGACCGCCAACGAGTTGAGACTGTTCTCACCTATGACGAGGATACGGCTGGCGGTCTGATGAATACGGACACTATTACCGTCCGAGCAGACATGACCCTTGATGTGGTTTTTCGTTACCTACGCCGCCACGAAGAACTACCTGAAATTACTGATAGTATTTTTGTCGTCACCCGCGATGATATATTTCTCGGCATTTTACCCTTGGGAAAACTACTGACATCCAGCCCCAATATTACCGTTCGTGAAATCATGGCAACTGAGGTAGAAGCCATACCAGCAGACATGCCCGACTCAGAAGTAGCTCGTCTATTCGAAAAACATGACTGGGTTTCTGCGCCGGTAATCAGTTACGACAAAAAACTGCTGGGACGTATCACCATTGATGATGTGGTCGACGTGATCATCGACGATGCCGACCATTCTCTTTTAGGCCTGGCGGGCCTAAGCGATGAAGAGGAAACCTTTGCCTCTATAGGACGAACCACACCGCGTCGTGCCGTCTGGCTTGGGGTCAATTTGATGACCGCCATCCTCGCCTCCTCAGTCATTAATCTTTTTGAAGCTACGATCGAGAAAGTGGTCGCACTGGCCATTTTGATGCCTATTGTCGCTAGCATGGGCGGCGTGGCTGGGAGCCAGACACTCACCGTGGTTATTCGCGGTATGGCGCTGGGACAAATTAGCCGTAGCAACCTGGGATGGCTGATCAGCAAAGAATTTGCCGTTGGCGCGCTAAACGGAATGATGTGGGCACTTGTTATGGGTGTTGTCGCTGCTCTTTGGTTTCAGGACCCTATGATCGCAGCTATTATTGCCGCAGCCATGGTCATCAACCTCATGGCCGCAGCAATTGCCGGCGCAACGCTCCCCATTATTCTTAGGGCCTGTAATATCGATCCTGCATTGGCAGGCAGTGTTGCTCTAACCACTATTACTGACGTAGTAGGGTTTCTGTCCTTTTTAGGGCTGGCAACTATTTTTTATGGCTAAGCGTATTAGTTAAAGGCACACCTAAACAATGATTATTGATGACATCGTCACCGACGGGGAAGCGCCAAAAGAGCTCCCGGGTGAATCCGCACCCAAAAGTAAATCCGAACTGAAACGGGAGATGACCGAGCTACAAAAACTCGGTGAAGAGTTGGTCGATTTACCCTCAGCAAAGCTTGAAAAAATCCCCATGTCAGAGCTGCTAAAAGATGCAGTTATGCTGGCTCGGCGCTTAAAAAACCGTGAAGGAAAACGTCGCCAGCTACAATACATTGGGAAAATCATGAGGACGATTGATAGCGACGCTATTCGTCAAAAGCTTGAAAGCTTTCACCACCAAAGCCAGAGCTTTCGTCAGGCGCTGCATCAACTTGAACAGTGGCGAGACCAATTAATAGAAGAAGGTGACCCCGCAATTAGCGAACTACTACAAATACACCCTCAACTGGACCGGCAACAGTTACGACAATTGATACGACAGGCGAAAAAAGAAGCCTCACAAAATAAACCTCCTGCCGCCAGCCGAAAAATTTTTAAATACCTGCGGGAAAACACAGAATAGCTAACCAGAGCGTAACTAAGCAGAAAGTAGCCGAATAGGCATTATTCAGGATACATTGCCAAAAGTTGATAGCATATCGTCAGCAGCTTGCACCAATGCAGCCAAAGTACCCGGCTCTGAAGAAGCATGGCCGGCATCTCTGATCACTTTTAATGTAGATTCTGGCCAGGCTCGGTGCAAATCAAATGCCTGCCCCACGGGGCAAACCATATCGTATCGACCGTGAATAATGACTCCGGGAATATCTCTCAGTACATCCATACCCTCAAGAACTTCATTCTCATCTAAAAAAGCATTATTCATGAAATAGTGAGCCTCGATACGAGCCATCGCCAATGCCGTATGAGGATTGCCCAAATGTTCCACAAGATCAGGGTTTGGATGCAAGCTGGCACAACGCCCCTCCCACACTGACCAGGACTTGGCTACCGACATACGTACCAATTCATCATCCCCGACTAATCGCTGATAATAAGCCGAGAGCAAATCACTCCGCTCCGCTACGGGAATAGGAGCCAAAAATTCCTGCCAATAATCAGGGAACACATGGCAAGCGCCGTCTTGATAAAACCATTGAATATCTTCTTCTCGGCACAAAAAAATGCCTCGAAGAATCATGCCCAGAACTTTTTCAGGGTACGACTGAGCATAGATCAAACTCAAGGTTGAACCCCAAGACCCGCCAAACAAAACCCACTGCTCCACTCCCACCAATTCACGGATTTTTTCCATATCATCGACTAAGCAACGTGTATGATTTGCTTCTAGCTCAGCATGGGGTTTAGAGCGCCCACTACCCCGCTGGTCAAACAAGATGATCCGATATTTTTCTGGATCAAAAAAACACCGATCATTTTCAGTACAACCGCCACCTGGCCCTCCATGTACAAACAACACAGGGACTCCCTTAGGATTACCCGCCTCTTCGACATAAAGTGTGTGCAAGCTATCAACGATTAGCTCGTGGGTAGCATAAGGTTTGATCCGAGGATAAAAGCTTCTCATTGGTAGTCCTTTTTGACATCCTTGCTTGGCAACCCTTTCTTTTTACCAGCAAGACGGCTATTCAGCCATCACAAGATACTCTACAGTAAACACTATGACAGCTTCCGTAAAAACGCAATTACCTAAAGATAAACAGCCTAAATGTGGGTGGTGCCTGGAAGACCCGCTTTATGAAAACTACCATGACAATGAGTGGGGGGTGCCCTGCTTTAATGATCAAACATTGTTTGAATTTCTAGTACTAGAAAGCGCCCAAGCTGGGCTCTCCTGGATTACGATTCTCAGAAAAAGAGAGAACTACCGGCAGGCTTTTGCCAATTTTGACGCCGAAAAAATTGCACAGTTTGATCAAAAGAAAATCGACCAGCTATTACAAAACCCAGGCATCATTCGAAATAAGCTGAAAATACACAGCACCATCAGTAATGCACAACAGTATTTAGCGTTACAACAACAGCATGGCAGCTTTGCTAACTACTTGTGGGCGCATGTTGATGGCAAACCCATTCAAAATAAATGGGCCAGCTTGTCAGAAGTTCCTGCTTTCACACCACTAGCGGAAACAATCAGCAAAGACATGAAAAAGAAAGGGTTTAAATTTTTTGGCAAAACGATTTGCT
>JASJGU010000386.1:0-11855 GCA_033791385.1 Desulfuromusa sp. | reverse complement strand
TGAACGTCACTGTATCAATTCGATATCATTGGAATTTCATAAACTGAATAAATAGATGCATTTCAGGAGTAAATTATGCAAAAAATTCTCATTCTCCTTATTTTTCTGTTGGCTCCGCTGGCAAATAATACTTTTGCGGCGACAGAGCAGGCAATTTTTGCTGGCGGCTGTTTCTGGTGTATGGAATCTCCATTTGAAAAACTTGATGGGGTCAGTGAAGTCATCTCAGGCTATACCGGCGGAGAAAAATTGAACCCAACCTATAAAGAAGTTTCCGCCGGTGGAACTGGCCACACCGAGGCGGTTGAGGTTTATTATGATACCCAGCAGGTTTCCTATGAAAAATTGCTGGAGGTGTTCTGGATGCAGATTGATCCAACCGATGCCGGCGGGCAATTCGTTGATCGCGGCACTCAGTACCGCAGCGGTATCTTCTATCTCGATGATGAACAGAAGCGGTTGGCAGAAGAATCGAAACAAAAGCTGTCCGAATCCGGACGTTTTAATAAACCGCTCGTAACTGAAATTGTTATGGCTGGGGAATTCTATCCGGCCGAAGAATATCATCAGGATTATCACAGCAAGAATCCGCTGCGCTATAGGTATTATCGTGGTGGCTCAGGACGGGATAATTTTCTCGCTAAGGTGTGGGGGAAAGATCGATAAAATTATGATGACGAGGCGGGGACAGAATCTAAAATTCTGACCCCGCTGTTGATTAACGAACTTTTTTTCGCCCCTTCGGCACTCTCTTTCGCCGGGCTCTTTTTTCGGGAATTTCGACAGGGTCAGCAGCTTTCATCTCATCTTTGGTCTTTGCCGCACTAACACTGATACAGCGATCAAGCAAGCGTGTCCCATCAAGCATGTTGATTGCCTCTTTGGTTTCGGCATCATTGGACATGCAGACAAAGGCAATCCCTCTAAATTGTCCGCTTTGCGAATCCGTTACCATATTGATAGAGCGAACTGTTCCACAGACTGAGAAGAGTTTATGGAGATCTTCTTCGGTTGCCTCAAAAGAAATATCCCCCACAAAAATATCTTTAACTTTAGCTTTGGATTTCATCTAACGTTACTCCCTTTTCAAAAGCCCCCGGTGCTTCTTCAGGCCGTTCCAGGGAGATGAGACCCAGACTCCCCGCTCTTAGCTCACGCAACAACAGTTCTGCCGCCCGATGCAGATCGACATCCCCTCCCTTAATCAGGCAGCCGCGGCGGCGACCGATCTCTTCGACGATTGCCAGGGGGGTCTCCGGCAATGTTGATAAATTGTAGCGTTGCAGCAACATGGCTGGATATCTTTCGGCCAGATATTGAGCTGTGGTTAACCCCACCTCAAGGGTATCGAAAGCGTTATCACCAATAGCACCGCTGGCTGCGAGCCGGCCAGCGCCAGCCGGGTTATCCATCACCGGCCAGAGGAGCCCGGGAGTGTCGGAGAGGAGAATTCCATTACGCAGGTCAATCTGCTGAGGACAGGTGGTAATAGCTGGTTTGTCACCAACCCGGGCCATCTTTTTTCCAGCCAGGGTATTGATCAATGTCGATTTGCCGACATTGGGGATTCCGACCACCAGAACCTTCAATGGTTTTCCTGCGGTAACACGGGCTGAAAGAAGTTTCTGGCAGAGTTTGGGGATCAGACCGACGTCACGGCGATTTTTGGCCTCAAGGGGAATTGCTTTGACTTGATTCTGCTGTTCAAAAAACCGGACCCAGTTTTTGGTGACAGTCGGATCGGCAAGATCATTTTTATTCAGAACTTTGATGCACGGTTTATCCCCACGCAACCGCTCCAGTAGCGGATTGGCACTACTTGCCGGCAGTCGGGCATCGAGAACTTCGATAACCAGATTTATTTTGGGCAAGATCTCAATAATTTGCGCCCGCGCCCTTTTCATGTGGCCCGGATACCAGTCAATAATCATTTAATTACTCTTTCAAAAAGCGGATAAACACCAAAAAAACAATGGTAAAAGCCTTAACGGAGAATCAGAGAGGTGGAGAGTAAAATCTTTTCAGAAAAAATATAAGACTTTCTCTGCGAACTCAGCGCCTCTCCGTAAAAAAGTCTCTCTTGGAGCCTTTGTGGCTAAGGATGTGTCTAATTATGCTCGTATCTTCTGAATCAGCGCCAGGTCAGCCAGAACCAATGCAACCATGGTTTCGACGATGGGGACGGCTCTGGGAACGACACAGGGATCGTGACGACCCTTCGCTTCCAACGTTGTTTCAACTCCAGAATAATCGACGGTCTGCTGTGCCTGCCCAATGGTTGCCGGAGGTTTAAACGCTACGCGAAAATAGACCGGTTCTCCATTGGAGATGCCACCCTGAACGCCGCCACTGTTATTGGTGGTTGTCCCAAGCTTTTCCCCTTTTTTAACAAAGGGGTCATTGTGCGCCGAACCACGCAACCGGGCCCCGGAAAAGCCCGACCCGATTTCAAAACCTTTGGTAGCAGGAAGCGACAGCATAGCATGGGCAAGTTTCGCTTCCAGACGATCAAAGACCGGTTCTCCCAGCCCCACAGGAAGGTTGCGGCAGACACAGCTGACCACTCCACCAACCGAATCTTTCGCGTCACGGGCAGCAACAATTTCAGCGGTCATTCTTTCTGCAGCCGGTGCATCGGGGCAACGGATTTCGTTGGCATCAACTTGTGCTCGGGTTATCGTTTCCATATCAACACTGTCGGTATCGTGGTTACCAACGGAACTGACCCAGGCAACAATTTCGATCCCATATTCTTCCAGTAGATATTTTTCAGCAATAGCACCCGCCGCCACTCGACCAATCGTTTCTCTGGCGCTGGAACGACCACCACCACTGGATGCGTGAATTCCGTATTTCATCTGATACGTATAATCAGCATGCGAGGGGCGGGGGATCTGACTCATTGAGCCATAATCGTCTGGTCGTTGATCCTTATTATTGACCAGCATGCCGATTGGGGTGCCAAGGGTCAGACCGTTTTCAATCCCGGAGAGAATCTTGACCTGATCCGCCTCATTGCGCTCAGTACCGAGTTTGTTACCACCGGGTCTGCGGCGATCAAGCTGGCACTGAATATCCTCCGCTGACAATGACATGCGTGGAGGAACGCCATCAACAACAACTCCAACCCCCGCACAATGGGATTCTCCAAAAGTACTGATTCTGAATATACGACCAAAACCACTCGACATTTTATTCCTCACTGATCAAGTTGAAAATTTAAAAAATATTTCAGGAGCATAGCAGAAAACCGCTGGGGACGCTATTTACATTGAGTTATTCACGATTGAATTTAACTCGGCTGAGATGCAATTTTTATCAACGAGTGAAATAAAAGTGAGGATGATAGTTAGGACATTGACACGCCACTTATAAGAGCACAAAATCTCAACAATTTGAACTTCAGACCCTTTGTCAGAAAAGCAAGTTGCCTCGATTAAGGCCAAACTCTTGGGTTTGAGTTGTATCATTTGATTGGATGTAGGCATGCAAGGATTGACTTACAAAAGAATCGTTGGCGATATCTTTGGTGGGGTAACCGCTAGCGTTATCGCCTTACCCCTTGCTCTGGCTTTTGGAGTTGCCAGCGGAGTTGGTGCACAAGCAGGAATTTACGGAGCAATCATTCTTGGCTTTGTCGCAGCCTTAGCTGGAGGCACCAAGGTGCAAATTTCCGGACCAACGGGGCCGATGACAATTGTTGCTGCATCAACCCTTGCTCTCTTTCATGGAGATGTTTCGCTATTAATGGCCGCCGTTCTGCTGACTGGCCTTTTCCAGATCGTCCTTGGGCTACTTAAAGTGGGGAAATTTGTAAAATTTGTTCCTTATCCAGTCATTTCTGGTTTTATGAGTGGCATTGGCATCATTATCATTCTGTTGCAGATCAATCCTCTTTTGGGGATTGAAGGGGTCAAATCGCCGCTGGAAGCGGTGGCCTCTCTGGACAATATATGGACAATGTTTCAAACTGACGCCCTGTATGCCAGTAGTATTGCCTTGCTGATCGTATTCTTTACCCCTAAAAAAATAGCCAGAATTATTCCCACACCTCTGCTGGCCCTGGTTACAGTAACAGCCATTTCCCAACTTGCGGGTCTGCAGTTGACAACTATTGGAACCATCCCCAGCGGGTTGCCGGAAATATCTTGGCCCAGCTTCACTCTTAGCCAGACATCAATTATTGTCTCCGCCGCCATGAGTCTTGCTGTCTTGGGGGCAATTGACAGTCTTTTGACCTCACTGGTGTCCGATTCCCTGACAAAAACTGAACATAATTCAAACCGGGAACTAATTGGTCAAGGCCTGGGCAATGCTCTGACAGCCTTTGTCGGGGGAATCCCTGGTGCCGGTGCAACAATGCGGACGGTCGTTAATGTTAAATCGGGTGGGACAACACGACTGTCGGGAGTCTTGCACGCTCTCATCTTGTTAGGCGTTCTCCTTGGCCTGGGTAAACATGCCGCCATTGTGCCAATGGCGGTGCTGGCTGCAATCTTAATAAAAGTCGGCCTGGATATTGTTGATTACAGGTTTATAAAAATAATTAAAAAAGCGCCAAAACACGACCTTGCTATCATGACTACAGTCCTACTTTTAACGATATTTGTTGATTTGATTGTGGCGGTAGGGGTTGGAGTGGTTCTTGCCTCGGTTCTGCTTACGGTTCGTCTGACGAGCCAGGTCCATTCATCAGTCAACGATATCGAAGTATCGGTCAAGGAGGTTGCAGGCTGCGAAAACATCACCGGTGAAAAAAGTTTTCACATCCGGGTTGTCGATATCGATGGGCCCTTCTTTTTTGGTTCCACATCTCGCTTGGTTGGCCAAGTTGGAGCAATGCTTGGAACAAAAATTGTGATTTTCAACTGTCTTAAAGTTCCTTTTGTCGATTTATCTGCGTTTTTTGCTTTGTGCGAAATCATATTGAAATTGAAAGAAAGTGGTATTATCCCATTCATTGTTGTCAACAATGAGATAAGAACAAAGCTGATTGAATTAGAAATATCCTCAATTCTTTCTGAAAAACATATATACCTTTCATTCGATATGGCGGTCGAACATGCGCGCAAACACATATGTGAAAAACAGCCATAAAGACATCGTGTACAGATGTCAGCTAACAGAACAACTTCATATTTTACCTTCCATGAATGACTCATATCCATTTTTTACTTTCCCCGTTGCTAGAAATGATGGATCTAAGCACGTCTTCTGAGATCCATCATCTTCACTGCTGCTAAAATAATTCTTCATACTGGTACAGTTTTGGCACAACGCTGAGGCTGAAGCGTTTTTGCGACACTATTTCCATAGTAATTTGTGCTAGAATTCACCGCACAGAAAAATGGAGGCAATAAAGATGGCAGATGTAACGAAATTTCTCACTGGAATTGAAACTTTTCAGCAGCAGCATTTTGGTGAAAACTCGGAGCTAGCTAATACTTTGGTCGATGGCCAGAAACCTCAGGCACTTTTGATCGGCTGTTGCGATTCCAGAGTTGATCCGGCTTTGTTGATGGACTGTTCTCTAGGTGATCTGTTTATTTTAAGAAATATTGCCAATCTTGTCCCCCCATACCTTAAAAATGATGATTATCATGGTGTTAGTTCCTCTCTTGAATATGCAGTTTGCTACTTGGAAGTCTCAGATATCATTGTATTAGGTCACTCCAAGTGTGGCGGTATCGGAGCGCTGATGGCATCTGCCAATGGGACAGAAGCGGGGGAATTTATTGGTAAGTGGGTCAATATCGCAGCATCGGCTCGTGATAAAGTCTTGCAGGAAATGGCGGATGATTCGCCAGAAAAACAAGCACGAGCCTGCGAAAGAGAAGCGGTCCTGATTTCGCTGAATAATCTGATGACCTTTCCCTGGGTCAAAGAAAGAGTTTCTAAGGGGCAATTGAGCTTGCACGGTTGGTACTACAATATTGAAACCGGACAGCTAAAATACTACAACCAGCTGTCAGGAAAATTTGAGATACTGGTTAAACGCTACTCGCCTAAAAGGCAACAAGACCCGTTAAAAAAATAATCGCCAACCTAAAGTGTAAAGGAGCATCTCATGCCGATTGCCCCTCCCGCCGAAAGCTTCCTTGACCAAACTCCAATGGATTTGATGGAACTCTACGGGAGGATGCGCAGTTTAACAGATCAAGCCGGTTTTGAAAAAACCCTTCCAGCGATCTGGCAGTGTTCGGATGAGAGCCAGTCGATCAAAAAAGCCTTATTTGGCTATGTCTACAATTGTCCTACCTTCAATTTAGGGCGAGTTGGTGCATTGCTTGACCCGACCCGTTTAGGAACAGCGGCCCATCATGGGAAAGACGTGGTGATCCTTGGTGGTAGCCATATTGGTGCAGAAGAGTCTGCCGGGATCGGTTATATCGAAAGAGTCAATGGTCAGCATGCTCCCTGCTGTGGGATGTTGGCACGGGTACTGGATGATTATCTGCGGGTTTACCGGCGAGCAACCCAGTTGATCAAAATTTTCCGTGAAGAAAATATAGTCAAAATTGAAATACCCTATAAATATCTGTTCGAGAAACCTGAAAGTGACACAGTTCGTATAGTCATTAACGTGAACAGTTTGATTGAAGGGAGCGCCCTTGGTGAAGGAACTCTGGGAAAAATTTATCGGGCACATTCTAACATTGCCAACGAAGATTCGGAGTTACTGAAATCACTGCAAGAACGCCCACAACCTATTGGCAACTTGCTAAGGCCAGGATTATTTTCATTCAGAAAAAATCTGAACCATGAAAGTCATGAACCCAAGACTATGCTGGAAGTTTCACTTTTTGACTTCATGCCCGAAGTAGTTTCCTCATCCTTCCCCCATCGCCGCCTGGGAAATATTAATACCTGGCGTCAATTCCACCGGATCGCCTCTTTTATTACCGATGGTTTTGATGGTAGCGACGTTAATATTTTTGTCCTTGCCGGGCTGACGATAGATCACACAATTCGCCATAATACCGTTATTCCGCAATTTGGTTTCTGGATGGAACATGGGCGGGCTTTAGAGGCGAGGTATTTTGGTCCCCAAGAGATCTATAATTTGCTAGCAGAACAACCTATTTATAAACCTCCCGTCACTTTTCTGGAATATGCTGGCTTGTAGAGGAACAGCTGTTTTCTGTAGACATCCCTGACTTGATGATACCTGGCGTTTCGTCACTGCTTTATCGGAAAAATTACATCCGTTGTGGAGCAGTCTGTATTCTGATCGATCGCTATTCTGTCCAGAAGATATTCACACAACTTTACATAATCCACACACCTCTTAATCCCCTCTTCAGATTCTTTTCTCTATAGTCAAATTATCAAACCCAAGCAGGGAAAACCCGCATCACTTACAAGGAGAAAAGAGATGAAAAAGCGTATTATTATTTCGACAGTATTGATTGGCACTTTAATGACCGGCGGTATTGCTATGGCAAAACCTTATGGCTCCAATTATGGCAATAATTCTAAGGGTCAGGGAATGATGACCGAAGAACAACATCAACAGCGTGTAGAGAACCGCTTGGAGCGGATGGATACCATTCTTGATCTGAGCGACAGCCAAGAAAAGCAAATCCAAGCACTGTTCAGTAATAAGTGGCATGACAGACAAGCTGTGCGTGCAGAAATGCGCGAAGGTCGTGACGAACGCCGTACCGCAATGCATAGCGGTGATCTAGACGAAGCTGCTCTCCGCAGCAACCTGGCCACGCAAGCCGAGTTTAAAGCTGACCGGATTGTGGAGCGGGCACAAGTGAAGAAAGAGTTGTACGCAATCCTCACCCCTGAACAGCAAGAAAAGGCCGAGAAACTTCTGGAAACACGTAGCAATGGTCGCAAAGGTCATAGCGGTAAAGGGTTTGCTCTCTAAATCTATCTGTACGGATTAAACATATACAATGAGCAGGCGCCAGTTATGAAACCTGCTCATTGTCTTTTTGTTTTGTCATGAACAGACCGGCAACTGAAAACGAGTTTCATTAACAATACGTGCTAAAAAACATATTCATGATAAACTTCATCAGGTATAGATTCCTGACTCCTCCTTCACTGCCAATTTGCGTTTAGTAAACAGGTGGCTTTGGACTTTAGAGAAAGTGAGGACAGATCATGTCCATAGTTGTTGCGAAGCAGTTGGTTAAGACCTACGTCGCTGGTGATATTAAGGTCGAAGCGATCCGTGCGGTCGATTTTTCCATTGAACCGGCCTCTTTTGTCTCTTTTATCGGCCCTTCCGGCAGCGGCAAAACGACCCTGCTGAATATGATCGGCTGTCTTGATCCGCCGACGGCCGGGCAGTTGCAGGTCGCCGGGCAGGATATCACCAGTTTGAGCCGTCAGGATTCGGCCCGTTTCCGCGGTGAGCATATTGGCTTTGTGTTTCAGGATTTCAACCTGATCCCGGTCCTAACAGTCTTTGAAAACGTCGAATATCCCTTACAGATGGTGCAGAGCTGGCCGACTGAAACGCGTAAAAATCGGGTGATGGAGATGCTCGAAGCGGTCGGAATGGCTGATCAGGCTTATAAATACCCCAGTCAGATCTCCGGCGGGCAGAAGCAACGGGTTGCTGTAGCCAGAGCCTTGGTGACTAATGCTAAACTGGTGCTGGCCGACGAACCGACCGCCAACCTGGATAAGGAAACAGCCAACATGGTCATCGACCTGATGAAGCAGTTGCGCGATGAATTCAAGACGACCTTTGTCTTTTCCACCCACGATCCGCGCATTGTTGAAAACGTCGAAATCACCTTTGCCCTCGATGACGGCACATTGCATAAGCTGGAAAAGTCTGCGGGAGGTGATCATGTTTAATATTTTTAAACTTGCCGCAAGAAATCTGTTTCGTTACAAGCGGAGAACTTTACTGACCTCCACATTGATCACTCTGGGAGTGGTCTCGGTACTGTTGTTTATCTCCATCTCCGGCTCCTTCAAAGCATTGATGATTGGACAGATCACTGATTCGATGCTTGGCCATATCCAGATTCACAAGAAAGGCTACCTGGCATCGATTGACAGCCTGCCCCTGAATCGCAATTTGACCGGAAAGCAGATCGATCAGGTTGTCCAGATTCTAACCGAGGAAAATGCCGTTGAAGCCTACTCTATGCGGATCAAGCTGGGGGCAATGTTCAGTAATTTCATCGAGACCACCAACATCCGCTTGAATGCGGTCACCCCGGCTACTGAAATGCAAACAGCGCCCCTACTAACTGACCGCATCTTGGAAGGAGAAAAAGAAAATCTGCTCAAAGCAGGTGAAATCCTGATTCCAGAACTAATTGCTAAAGGGATGAAGGTCAAAGTCGGCGATGGCATTGTCCTGGTAGCCAACAACAAGGATGGTTCGGTCAATGGTCAGAACTTTATGGTGCGCGGAATTCTGGAAGGCATTTCCGGACCAGGTGGACGTGACGGCATGATTCATATTAACGATGCCAAGGCGTTGCTTAGAATTGAAGCTGCAGAGGTCAGTGAGATTGCTATCCGCCTGAAAGATATAGATCAGCTACCCGCTGTCTTTGCCAGGCTGCAGGAAAAATTGGGATCGATGAAAAATCAGCAGGGAATGCCGGTTTTCGAAGTGCATAGCTGGGAAAAGATCTCCCCCTTCTTCAATATTGCCAAGATGATCGATCTGATGACCTTCTTCATCAAGATCATGCTCGTTGCTATTGTGCTGGTCAGTATCATGAATGTGATGGTTATGGCTGTTTATGAACGGATCAACGAGATCGGCACCATCGCTGCTATTGGGACACTGCCAAATAAAATCCTCGGTCTCTTTGTTGTCGAAGGCTTTCTGATGGGGATTCTAGGAACCGCTGTCGGTACAGCAATCAGTCTGATCAGTATCGCAATTATGAATGCAACGCAGATCAGTTTTGACTTTGGTCGCCAGACCGGACTTCTACTTTCGCCAACAATCGGGGCAACAGATGTGATTTTGGTCGTCGTCATTGTTATTGCAATTGCGGTTATTGCCAGCTTGCAACCAGCCTGGAAAGCAGCCAAAATGGATCCAATTACTGCACTGAAACATGTTTAAAAAAACAGAAAATCTGTAAACAGGAGAATTGATATGTGGTTAAAACAAATCAGAATAGGCTTGCTCATTGGGTTTTTTAGTCTGTTCTTATCTTTCAGTACACACTCGGCTGAAAATATCGCCTCCATCGCCGTTGCTGCTAACGGTTCTGAACCAGTGGCGATGGTCAGTGAAAAAGCTGGTAGGGCAGCCTACTTTCTTTTTTTTGATGGCAGTGGAAATTTTCTGAATGCAAAGAAAAACCCTTTTTCTGATGCTTCTGGCGGGTCCGGTCCAAAAGCGGCTACCTTTCTCTCTGATAATGGAGTTACTATCGTTGTGGCCAAAGAATTTGGAACCAAGATGGAGCGAGCTTTGAGCTCATATAAAATAGAATATATTTCGCAAACAGGAGTTGCTCATGAAATTGTTCAAGCGATTACTAAGAAAAAATAAAGTCATTATTGTCCTATTAGCGGTTTTACTGGGTGCTACCACTATGGCTCAAGCCCTTGATGTTGATGGCACAGATATTCTGCGGCAAGTGGATAAAAATCTGAATCCCGAATCTTATGAGATGTATCGTAAGTTGATCAATATTGAACCAGACGGTACTAAAAAAGAGTTCGTCCTCTATTCAGTAAAAAAAGGACAGAATAAAATGGTTGCCCTGTTCCTTTCACCGGCGAGTGAAAAGGGTCGCTCCACTTTGCGCCTGGATGACAACATGTGGCTCTATATCCCGAATGTTGGTAAACCGATCAGGATCACAAGTCTACAATCGGTGGTTGGTGGCGTATTCAATAACTCTGACATTCTACGCCTTGATTACAGTGCTGAATATGATGTGGCAAGCATAACTGATGAGGGTGACTTTTACCTACTTGGCTTGAAAGCAAAGTCGAATGCTATCGCCTATGATACGCTGAAAATGAGTGTTGATAAAAAGGCATTGGTGCCGACAACCATCGAGTGTTTTGCTTCCAGCGGCATGCTGATAAAAACCCTCTACTACAAGCAGCCCAAAGATTTCGGCAACGGTGTGATTCGTCCATCGGTGTTAGAAACCGACAGCCCCCTCTACAAAGGTTATAAGTCAGCGATGATTTACGCTAAAATAAATCAGAAGGAACTGGCAGATGAAGTTTTTTCCCTCAATTACCTCTCACGGGTTGATGAGCTACGCTAGGAGGCTGTCCACCTTTGGATGATCAAACACTGATAAGTCGCCTATGATTTTGTTACAAAAAATATTTGCTTTGACCTGCTTCTATCTCCTTTTAGGGGCGGGACTGTCTATTCCTTCTATAACACTGGCGGAGGACTATAGCTTCAATCTCGATGAATTCGAAAAAAAGAGTTTTTCCTGGGGTGGCTATGCCGAACTTAGGTTGGATCATAGCTGGATTAATCGGAATGGGGCTTTTGGGTTACTTGGTTTTTACGACAACCCACGCTCAGATCTAGATCGACTGACTTCTACCGTTCAATTGGATGGCAACTATAATAAGGGGAAAGTTGATTTCAACTGGTTGCTACAGGCATCAGCCCAAAAAAATCAAGTTGATTCGGAACAGACTCTGGATATGTTTTCCGCATACGCCAGTATCAAACCGGTTCCAGCAGTGACCTTTGATCTAGGGAAAAAAACCTTCAAATGGGGCAAAGGCTATGCCTGGAATCCGGTTGGATTTGTTGATCGTCTAAAAGATCCTAACAACCCGGAAGATGCTCTTGAAGGGTATATCGGGGTCGGTGTGGATCTGATCAAAAGTCTCCCCGGCACATTGCAAACATTGGCACTAACCGGAGTGGT
>JASJGU010000385.1:0-16813 GCA_033791385.1 Desulfuromusa sp. | reverse complement strand
CCGATAACCGCTCCAGCCATGATGATCAGAATTGATATGTGTGTGATGTAGGCACCGAATCTGGAATAGATTCCTTTCTGTGCAAACAGATAGAGCTTGTCGTCTTTCGCGGTCAGGGTGGTTTTAGCAAACTCTTTTTTCAGCAGGGTTGCTATGTTGTCCGCGACTTGTTGTTTCGATTCTTTACAGCTAAATTCAGCCCGATTCGCCGAACCCTTGAAAATCCCTGAACTGGCAATCAGGGTTGGCTCCTTGACGAACTTCCAGACTCGTGGAAAATTTTTTATCGAACAGCAGATCAAATTGACGCTGAATAGAGCCAGAATGCCGATAAACCAGGTTGAATGATACATGTCAATGAACTGAAGATTTTTAAACAGTTCGTAATTTGCCTGGCCGTATTCGCGGATATAATCAGCTGCCGGAGCATTCTGCTGGATAATCGTTCCGATAATGGAAGTCAGAGCCAGCAACAGGACGAGAATGATGGCCAGTTTCAGGGAACAGAAAAACTCCCAGATACGATCAGATGAAGATTTTTTTGTCTCAGTCAAAGTAAAAGTCTCCTATTTATGCAGTCTGTCAGGATAGATGACAGATTTGGTTAATATAGCCAGTGGAACTGACTGACGTCAACCGGTGGTAGCGGAGAATTTCAATGCAACAGGATGGTCGTCCGAAGACTGTGTTGGGATTGAAGGGGCGTTTGGGAGGTTTTTGCCAAGGAGAAAAATTGTGGTAGAGCAGGGTGGTAAATGATAAAGGCTTGGCCAACCTTCAATTGAGGAGTCAGTGGGCGTGATTCATGAGCCAGAGAGTGTAAATTTTTATGCAGGGTATGATATTCTGGACTTCCCAGATCGCGTTGCAGGGGGGCGGTCTGATGGCAGGCCTCACTCTGGCAGCAGGGCGCCAATTTTTTCTGACTGACAACCAGATGGCAACTGTCCACTCTGATTTCGGGATTGTAAGCTTGCTGCTCTTGCAGCAGGCAACCGAAGGCAGATTGCAGTCCCCCGCAAAGGAGCAGTAACGCTGCTAGTACAAAAATCAGTTGAACATTGCTGATGGAATTACGTTCAGTCACAGTTGCACCTTGTGTATGACGGAATCTGGATTTGAAAAACCGCGTTATCATAGCTTGTACATCGATTTATACGCAAGCTGAATACCATCTTTCTGTCTGAAGAGTTAAAAATGTTTTTAGTCAGACCTCTAGATTGTCAACATGCTGAAACAATTAAGAAAACTAGAGGTCGACAGCTTTGAGCTGTTCTAAGATTTCCTTTTGTTCTGGGCTTAGATTGTTAGGAACGATAACTTCGATGATCGCATACAGATCCCCAGCTGGCCTTTTTCCCGAAGCTGCTACGCCATATCCCCGTAATCTGATCTTTTGGCCAGGCTGCATTCCGGCAGGAATCTTGACCCGTTTGGGAGTATCAAGAGTTGGGATTTCAATTGAGGTTCCCAGGCAGATACCGCTGTAAGGGATCTCCGCTCTGACCAGAAGATCGTGCCCATCACGAGTAAATATCGGATCTGGTTCAATGTCGACATGGAGGTAAAGATCTCCGGGCGAGCCGCCAGTTGGGTGAGGGCCTCCTTTTCCAGAGACACGTAACTTTCTCCCCTTTTCGATTCCCGCCGGGATCCGTACCTTGATCTGTTCAACCTTGCCGTCATTGCGGTAGTCGATGCGTCTTTCACCACCCTGTACCGCCAGCCGGAACGGGATGCTGATCTGCATCGAATAATCTTGCCCTTTTGCTGGAGGTCTTGAACCGCCACCGCCACCAAACAGCTGACTGAAGATGTCTTCGCCGCCACGGCCGCCACCAAAGCTGCCAAAGATATCACCCATATTCATATTGCGGAAAATGTCTTCCTGGCTGAAGCGCTGATGGAATCCAGTATCGCCATACTGGTCGTATTGTTGACGTTTTTCTTTGTCGGATAAGACTGCGTATGCCTCAGTGAGCTGTTTAAATTGCTCTTCGGCCTTAGTGTCTCCAGGATTTTTGTCTGGATGGTATTTTTGTGCCAGTTTGCGATAGGCTTTTTTTATGGTTGCTGCATCGGCGGTCTTTTCTACACCGAGTACCGAATAATAATCTTTTGCCATGCTGTAGCTCCTGTTTTTTGATTTATTCGGGCACTACTATAGGAGCCGTTTTGTGCAACGTCAAGGGGAAGCTGCCAACAGGGGAAGCTGCAGGGGTGTTAGCCCCTTGACGCATTTCGGTTGCAGGACTAAGATGCTGATTAGATTATTGTTTTTATCCCTTTTTCAGGAGCTTACATGACCCGTATTGCTATTATAGGCGCCGGAATTTCTGGACTTGCTACGGCCTATGCAATTGAGCAACAGGCTAAACAGGCTGAAATTAATGTTGAAACCCTGGTGGTTGAAAAAGAAACCCGAATCGGGGGAAAGATTCTTTCAATTAAAGAAGATGGATTTCTCTGTGAGTGGGGGCCAAACGGGTTTCTTGATAATAAACCAATGACCCTGGATCTGTGTCGGCAGTTGCAGATTGATCAACAACTACTGCGATCTGATGATAACGCACGAAAAAGATTTATCTATTCTGAGCAGGTTCTGCATCAAATGCCAGAAAACGGGCCAGCTTTTCTCAAGTCTAAATTAATTTCCTGGCCCGGTAAATTTCGCCTTGCCGGTGAAATGGTGGTGCCAAAGCGGCGGGATGAGGGTGATGAAACCCTTGCTGAGTTTGGTCGGCGGCGGTTGGGAGGTGAGGCACTCGATAAATTGATTTCGCCGATGGTCTCGGGGATTTTTGCCGGTGATCCTGAAACGATGAGCTTGAAGAGTTGCTTCCCGCGTATCCATGAATTGGAGCAGGAATATGGTGGTCTGATCAAAGCGATGCTGAGATTGGCCAAAAAAAAACGTGCTGAAGTCAAAGCTGGAAAGGCTGTGGCCAGTGCTGCCGGACCGGGTGGTGTGTTGACCTCGTTTAGCGGGGGTATTCAGGAGTTGACCGATGGGGTTGCCGCGGCTCTTTCCGGCAAAGTTTTGACCGGTCATGCAGTATCGCAGATCGAGCAGAAGCAGGGCGGTTTTCTCCTCAACCTGGATGATGGTCAGCAGCTTGAGGTGGACATGGTTGTCACCGCTGCGCCGGCATACGCAGTTGCCAGTATGCTGGATGGATTGAATGACAAAAGTTCCACGATTCTCCGGCAGATTCCTTATGCGACCATGAATGTTATCTGTTTTGGCTACCAACAAGAACGAATCGCTTTTGATTTGAACGGTTTTGGCTATCTGATTCCAAAAGCCGAAGGGTGCAATACTCTGGGAACCCTCTGGGATTCGAGTATCTTCTCTAATCGTGCTCCGGAAGGAATGGTGCTGCTGCGTTCAATGATGGGGGGAGCTGCAAATTCAGCCGCCATTGATTTATCTGAAGCAGAAGTAAAAGCGCGGACAATGAACGATCTGAAACAGATCATGGGGGTCGCTTGTGAACCCGATTTTGTGAAAATTTTTCGTCATCACCACGCTATCCCGCAATATACTCGTGGGCATGCGCAACGGTTGCAGGCGCTGGATGACTCACTCCAGGATTCTCCTGATTTAATTCTGACCGGGAATTCTTTTTACGGGGTGGGATTGAACGATTGCGTTCATGCTGCAAACCAGGCCGCCGCTAAGGTTGTTGTCCGCTTGGAGAAAAGAGGGAGTAGCGTCTGAGTTGTCTGGAGTTCAGGGTTTGCCCACTTTGTCTTCAAGTAGGGCTTCCTCTTCCAGATGTTCGGCACTCACTTTTAGCGGTGAATAGGTGAGGTAACGGAACCCACCCATTTGCGGATTTTCGATAATTGAGACCGGTCCCGAAATCTCTGTGGTGATTTCATCGGTTGTTTCGCCGAGGGTGATGGACACCCCTTCTTTCAATGCCCCTAAAATATTTATTTTCGGATTTGCTGTCGGGTGTTCATCACCTGAAAATTTAAGTAACTCTTCAGCCAGTTCTTCCCGCTCTTCATCAAGATTGACCTGCCTCTGAGTTAAAATTCCGATCCGTAATTCGGTTGCTTCACGGAGTGCGTTGCGTTGCGTTGCGGTCGGTTGTTTGAGCAGGGTGTTCAGGGTGCTGCCTATTCTCTTGATTTGATCAGCAAGACTTTTTACTTGGCTGCGCAGGTATTGGAGCCGATCAGTTTCGGGAAAATAGACCCCGGAGGTGACAGCGGTTTTTGTTCCGACTCGGGCTCCAAGAATTTTTGCCTCAACTCCCTCTAGGGCAACAATCACCCCACCAGTCACCAAGCCTTTTGGAATATTGAGGCTGCCGGTGGTTTTAATCACTGAATTACGAGCTTCGTGGGAAATGTTGACATCACCTCGACATTCAACTGTAACCTGATTCAGATAGCGAGTCTGAAGTGTGCCGTTACAAATGATTTTTCCAGTCCCCATGCCGGCCATGGTGCCGATTGTCACCGGGCCATCAGAGCTGATCTGGCAGGCACCGACCGAACCGGTGATGTTGATCCCTTTAGTTGCTGAGATGTTGAAATCATCCAGAACATCTCCTTTGATATCGACAAAACCGTTGAAACTGATGTGGCCGACACTTAAGTCGATGTCACCGTGAACAACAAATTCTTCAGCAATGGAGAGAATATTGTTGTCGAAAACCACTCGTCCGGGCTGTGCGGCGATGGCCTCAATTCCGTCATCACTGAACCGTACTCCACTGCCGGCAATAACTTTGCTCGGGCTTCCAGCACACGGGAGAATGGTTTCTCCGGTAATTGTTTTGCCAGGTTCGCCTGCTGTGGGCAGATATATGGAACCAATTTTCTGACCCGGTTCAACATTAGAAAAGCTCTGTACCGATTTAAAATCGACCTTGCCCGATGCATCTTCAACTAGATCCGTTTCTTCTTTTCCGGTTGCGACAATCAGTTCGAACCAGCCATCCTTACCAGAAGTCGCCTCTTTTCCTTTAGCGATGACGAATTGTTGTGGATCTTCCCCTTGGGCGGCTTCGGTGCAGAAAATTGCAACTTGCTCAAGATCAAGCGTTGTGGTGATCTCATGGTTGCGTAAAATAGAGATCAGTTCCGCCGGGGGAATGCTATTGGCGGTATTGTGGACGGTAATATTGGCACGACATTCAAGCTCATTATTGTGCGCTTCAATGCGTAAGGTATAGGCGTCATTAACAAATTCACCGATCAGCTTGGCGCCGATATCAACCCCTTGCTGGGTTCTGGATGCAGTCATGAAAATCCTGTTCAGGGAAAAATCGTCAATACTGAGGATTACTGTAGCATGTATATCGTCTAACATGATAATTTTCTTAAGTTAAAAAGCGAACTTCCGGGATGTCTGATGGTGCTTTGACGGCTATTGGGTCAAAGCTTGTTTTCCGCTGATGCGTATAAGGGAATGATATGTCAGGAATGATTGAAAGTTTCAAGCGTGATCTTGCCGAAGTGAACTGGCGAGAATTGAAGATTCATTTGCAGCGGGATGCTATAATCATCGTTGCTGCTGAACTTGATCTGATTGAGGTTGGAGTGGCTGTTGCCGATGACGATAAAGCCTTGGTCGAGGCTTGGATTGCTGCAAGTCAATTAGGTAAACCGACAGATAAACAGCTGGAAGGTTGGGAGCAGGAGTCCGATAAGCTGTTTCAGATGTTGATTGTTCAGCCTTTTATTCTGGTTCAGGGTGTTCACGATGCCTGAACAGTTTGTTACTTCGCTCAGTCACTACCGGTCGGTTGCGGTCTTTAACCCCTGGGGGGATGTCGATCTCCAGCACGATCAGGACGATCGGGGGCCGGAAATACGCAGACTGCAGCTGTTCAACTATTTGCAGGAACGAATCGGGGTTGCCGATACTCTTCTCTGTGCCGAGGCTATTGGCTATCAGGGTGGCCATTTTAGTGGTATCCCGATGACGTCTGAACGGCTTTTGTTAGGCGGGTTACGGCACAAAAATCTGCATTCTGAGATGGTTTTTCAGAATATTTCTCCGCAACGTACCAGTCGTGAGGATTTGAAACCGCAGGGATTCACCGAACCGACGGCAACGATCGTCTGGGGATTTCTGGCTGGGCAGGGGATTGATCCCCGGCGGGTGGTTTTGTGGAATGCTTTCCCCTGGCATCCCTATCATCCCGCTAAAGGATTGCTCAGCAATCGTACCCCCAGGGATGAGGAACTGACAGATGGCCATCGGGTGCTGCAACAGATGTTGGAGTTGGGTCAGTTTAAGAAGATCGTTGCTATCGGAGAAAAGTCGGCTTTGCAGCTGCAACAATTAGAAATTGCTGCAACCAAAGTCCGCCATCCGGCCAATGGGGGGGCTGGAAAGTTTCGACTCCAGATGCTCGAGCTTCTCGAAGGAATATGATGAGATGCGCATTGAGTTTTTAATTGTTGTTGTAGTTTTTCCACTGGCATTTGCAAGTCTGTAGTAAAAATGAGGTGTTATGTCGATTGAAATTATTGAGAATCAGATCGGTCGTTTTCTGGCCAGTGAAGCACCGGAAGTGATGTCGATTAAATGAGCTTGGGGTGTTGGTAAAACCTATGCTTGGAATAAATATTTAACTAATGCAAAAAATCAAAAAAATATCGCACTGAAAAAGTATTCCTATGTTTCTCTGTTTGGCATCAATTCGCTGGAGGATTTAAAATTTTCGATCTTTGAAAATATGGTGGATGAAAGATCAATGGGTCGCCGGCCAACGGTTGAAAGTTTTAAAGCCAGTACTGCTGAATTACTCAAAACGCTCGGAAAGAAATCGCTGTCTATTATTCCATCCAATCCAGCAATCAGCCATTACCATTCTATGATCGAATCCCTGTCATTTCTCTCTTTGGAAAAAACCATCATTTGTGTTGATGATTTTGAAAGAAAGGGTAATGGCATTGCGGCACAGGATATTCTGGGGTTGATCACCCAGCTGAAGGAACAGAAAAAATGTAAAGTTGTGCTGATCCTGAATGATGAAAGTTTGAGCGAAGGGTCTTCAGTTGATTATATTAAACTCCGTGAAAAAGTGATCGATACGGAGCTGAGATTTGCTCCAACGGCCGGGGATTGTGTTGAAATTGCGTTGAGTGGTGACAAGATTGCGCTCCAGTTAGGCGAAAATATCGTCAGACTTGGGATTAATAATATCCGCATCATAAAAAAAATTGAAAAATTATCTGCAGCGCTGATACCACTCCTGAAAAAATATGAAGACTATGTTTTATCTCAGGCCTTACGCACCATAACTTTACTGACCTGGTGCTACTACGGTCAATCGAATGGAACCCCCGATTATAATTTTGTGGTAAGTCGTAACAGTGCCTTCAGTGCCCTGGATGATGAAATAACACTGTCAACCCAACAGCAGGTCTGGTGTGCGGTATTACGCAATTATGATAACTATGCCATTGATGAGTTCGACCAGCAGATTGCCAGACTGGTTGAAAATGGCTATGTCGATGAAAAGCGCTTGCTGGAAGAGGCTGCAGTGCTGAACAATAAAATTCTTGCGACATACTCCGAAAATTCATTTCAAGAAGCTTGGAAAAAATTCAATGAATCTTTTGATGACGATGATCAGGAGGTCATCACTTGCCTGTCTGATAGCTTCAAATATAATGCAAAATATATCAGTCCGGTTAATCTGGACGGTACGGTTCGTTTGCTCAGATATCTTGGGAAGGATAAATTGGCGACGAAAATTATCGATTTATATATCGATAAAAGAGGTTCCGAATCAGAGCTCTTTAATCTTGATGCTTCTGCTTTGCCTGGAGAAATAAAAGATCGTGAAGTGATCGAAAAATTCAGAAAAAAACATGAATCGCTCAGTGAACGACTCTCCCTTCCAGAGATCTGTGATCAGTTGCTTGCTTGTGACAGTTGCAGTGACGAGGAAGAGGCACACTTGTCACAAGCGACGATTGAAGAATATGTGCAGCTGTTTAAGTCCCATAAAGGGCAGAAACTGTCACAATATATAGACCTCTGCCTGAAATTTCGTCGTTTAGGCGGGACAACCGAACATCAGGAACTGATTTCTGACAAGACTGCAGAGGCGCTTAAAATTATCGGCAGAGAGAGTAAGCTGAATGCCAGCCGGGTCAGACGGTTTGGGATAAAAGTTGATAGACCATCTTCTGGATAAAGGAACAAATCCTTTGGCTCTTTTACTTTTATTCCAAGCGGGCAGGTTACTGAACGGCAATCAAAAAAGACTCGCTGTTTTCCCCGTGGGGTTGCAATATCTTGCCTGCTCGTTAATCAATTCCATATTCTTTCAGTTTACGTCGCAGGGTGAGACGGTTTATTTCGAGGATCTCAGCTGTTCGGGTTTTGTTGTGATCTGTCGGACTGTAGAATAAAAATAATACCTGCCTTTCCCCTGCTTTTTGGCTGAGTTGATTGAATACTAATTATTTTTGCCCCGTCCTGTTTTAGGACGGGGCAAAAATAGTCAATACTCAGTTCGTTTTCCCGATTGTAAATCCCGCACCTTTCCAGGCAAAGATGCCACCAGGGTAACGGTAAACATTCTTATAACCCAACCTCTTCGCCCAGACCGCACCATTATGGCTGCGGGTACATTTGACGAATCCGCAGTAAATAACGATTGTTTTATCCTTATCCGAGCCCAGCAATTTTTCAAAATCTTGTTGTGATTTTCCAGCGGTCTCTTTTTCATCCCAATTGACCATGTCGGGGATTGGAAAGAGAAATTGTCCAGCTCCTGGAATATGAGCTTTTTTGTAGCTGTCTTCAAAGGGCATGGTATCTATGATAACCATCTCCTTGCCTACATCCTGCCAGTTTTTCAATTCATCCGTAGTGACGACATCGTAACCGCCGCGTTGGACTTCACGCACCAATTTAACGGCTTGTTTTTCTGCAATGACTTCTTTTTCAAACTTGTTGCTAAAGCTGAAGGCGGGGGTGCTGATCAATAGAAGAGCAGCGAGCAGCGAAAATAACAGCAGGGAACGGTTGTGCAACATATTAAGCCTCCTTGGATAATGCCTGATGCTGACCGAATTTTAGCCAGGGATGTGGTGTCAGGCGGTTGATAAAGCGCCACAGGTACATGTAGCCAATGGCGAGCATAAGAGCCAGATCACGTAACAGGACTCCTCGGAGATCATGGAACGCTTCCGCTTCGGGGTCATCTGGCCCGAAGCAGCCACAATCAATATCGAGCCCAAGATAAATGCCGTAACTTAAAACACCGAGAAAAAGAATCATCATCAGGGTGGTTAATGTCAATGCACCGCGTTTTTCAAACAACAGCCCACCAGCTGCAATAATCTCAGCCAAAATCAGACCCAGGGCAACAAACAGGATCAGTGGATCAGGTAGTAATCCGTAAGCTCCGACCGTTGCTGCGAACTGTAGTGGGTGAACGGCTTTGGCAATCCCTGACCAAAGGAATATTGTGGTTAGTGTAAGGCGTAGTGTGTGATAGAGAACAAGGGCTGGTTTTGTCCTTAATCGGTTATTTAATCCGGAGCCAGTCACTGTGTCCATGCTTGCGATATAAGAATTAAAGCTGTCGTTAAGATTGAACCGATCAGGATGAGTTGACGATTCGATCTCCAGATATTGTTCGATTGATGCTTAGAGGAGCCTTGAAAGGTGCGTTCCCGGGTGACAGAGGTCGTAAGGTTATGTTGCAGAAGCTTCTTCAGTCTCAGACGTTTGAAGCAAGATACAGGAGTTTTGTCAATTTTGGAGTTGCCGGTCGCTGCTGTATCTTCTTCAAATAACAAATCCAGAATATGGCTGGTTTCGGCATGTGCTCCAAGTGTCTGGGTGCAACCGGCACAATAGCTGATAATCCTTTGCCCACCGGCTTCTGACATTCTTTTGTTGCCCCAGCTTTTTGCCAGTTCGGGTGCCAGACAACTGACTGCTCCCCCTTCACCGCAGCAGAAGGTGGTTTTTCCGCTGTGTAGTTGTTCTTCAACTTTTATCCCTTGATTTTTCAGAAGGCTTCTAACTGCAGTCTGAGCTGGAATATTAAATCGGGCCGTACAGGGATCGTGAACGGTAACCGTTTCAGACCATTTCTTTGTTACGGTGGCGTCAACTTTGTCGAGAATTTCATAGACTGTGCGGGTGTTGAATTCCGTTCCGTAGTCATTGAATACCTTGTGGCAATTGGGGCAGGCAATCAGAACTGTTTTTATTCCATGAGTCAGTAAATAATTCTTCATCTCGCCAAACATGGCGTTGAAATAATCTTCATCCCCGAGATCATGTGACGGTTTGGTACAACAATCGAGAACAATTCCGATAGAGGGAATGGTTTTTTGCAGGGCTTCATAAACTTTCAGGGTTGTCGCGGAGCGCGAGCCGCTTAAAGAGCAGCCGGGGAAGAAAATTGTATCGCAATTCTCCGGCAGGGCGTACCAGCTGAATCGTTTTGAAGTTCCTCGTTTTTCGTACTTTCGTAAGTTGCGATGTTCTGGAAAGTTTGTTTCATTCTGATCGAACGCTTCTCGGCGCATTTCCAGAAACATTTTTGCGGGGCTGATTCCTTGGGGGCAAACTGCGGTACAGAGATCACAAAGGCTGCATGTAAAAGGCAGCTCAAAAAATTGTTTGTCACTCGAATTATAGTTATCAGCAATTTTTTTCGGATCGCCGTGATTTTTCAAAAATCCACATTCGCGAACACAGGTCTGGCATTGTGTACAATCGGATGAAATCAGTCCAAGCTGCTCAGCCAGCGCCGGTCTGAGGGGGCCTGATTGTTTTTGTAACTCAGAGTAGAGTGTCATGTCCGCCCTCTTTTAATGTCGTCACCGAGAAAACGATTTTCGGGTCTTGATAGTATTTAATACCGAATATGGATAAGGGATTGACACCAGTAAGTCAAATGGATAATTTTAATAAAATCGATTGTGCTTATTGGTAAAATGAATGGAGGTTGTTATGACTTTACGTCAACTTGAACTTTTTGTCGCAGTATCTGAAACTAGAAGTTTTTCTCGTGGTGCGGAATTGATGGCTTTGACTCAGTCTACGGTCAGTCAACATATTGCTGCTCTGGAGCGAGAGACAAATACCAGGTTGCTGGACCGTACCAGTAAGGGGATTTTTCTCACCGCAGGTGGTGAAGTTTTTCTGCAACATGCGCGACGGGTGATCGCAGAACGGGATAGTTTGAAACAGGCTATGAATGGGTTACATGGCCTGGAAAAAGCAACTCTCAATCTAGCCGCCAGTAATATTCCAGCCAATTATCTAATCCCTTGTTTTCTGCCGGATTTGCAAAATACATATCCTGGAATATCCCTTACCATGAGGATTGGGGACAGCAGGGAAGTTCTTGATGCATTGAGGTCTGGCCAAGTGGAATTAGGGATTGTCGGTGGTCGTGTCGATGATGATATCTACAGCTATGAACCGTTGCTGAAAGATCAGTTGGTTATGATTGTTGGGCCCGACCATCCGCTGAAAGAACGCCATTCCATCACGGTCAATGAATTGTTGAAAGAAATGTTTATCGTCAGGGAAGATGGATCAGGTACGTACCAGACTTTACATAAAGCTTTTTTATCGGCAGGTATGGCTCCTGATTCGATCAATGTTATTGCGCGTCTTGGCAGCAATGAAGCTGTGCGGCGGGCAATTTCTGCCGGGCTTGGTTGTGCTTTTGTTTCTGACCTCTCTATCCAGAATAACCTGCGCCATGGCGAACTGTTTAAAATCGATGTTGAGGGATTGACTATCGAACGCCAATTATGGCTGGTCAGGTTGCGTGAGCGCACTGTTTCTCCTGCGGCAACGGCTTTTTCTGAATTATTACAGCAGAGTCCTGTGTTAAGCAACCTTGGACAGTGTTGTCAGGTTTAATCTTGCTACTGAAAGTTTATGTGTATGTCGACCCCTCATAAAAACTGGCAACGCCCAGAATTATTACTCTTTCTTATGGCTTTTGCCGTTCCGTTAAGTTTTGCGGCCTGGCAGGCGTTACTGAATAATTTTGCTATTGAGCGGGCAGCTTTTACCGGTAAGGAGATGGGGATTCTGCAATCATTGCGGGAGGTTCCAGGATTTCTCGCTTTTGGCGTGGTTTTTCTGCTGCTGTTGGTGCGGGAACAGCCTCTGGCAATAATTTCATTGCTGTTACTTGGGTTGGGGACTGCAATGACGGGTTTTTTCCCGTCCGTTATCGGGCTTTACCTGACAACAGTGCTGATGTCGCTTGGTTTCCATTATTATGAAACCATGCAGACATCCTTAGCCCAACAATGGATTCCGAAAGGCCGGGCGGCAGAAACTTTTGGCCGTTTGATCGCCGTCAGCTCATTATCAGCCATCTTTGCTTTTGTTTTGATTTGGGCGGGGACAAATCTGTTTAACATTGATTATCGCTGGCTATACCTCGGGTTTGGTGGCATGACGATTGGTATTGCGTTAACTGCATGGATTTTGTTCCCTCAGTTTCCCCAGCATACTGTTCAGCATAAGCACATGGTGCTGCGGAGTCGTTATTGGCTCTACTATGCTTTGGTTTTCATGTCAGGCGCCCGGCGACAGATATTTATGGTGTTTGCCGGTTTTTTGATGGTGGAAAAGTTTGGCTACACAGTCAGTAATATCGCTCTGTTGTTTCTGATAAATGCCTCTTTTAATGTTATGTTTGCCAGAAGAATTGGTCGGATGATTGCACGGTTCGGCGAGAGAAACGCTTTGCTGCTGGAATATGCAGGTTTGATCTTTGTCTTTGTCGGTTATGCTTTTGTGGAAACAGGTTGGTTGGCGGCCGGGTTCTATGTTGTTGATCACCTGTTTTTTGCTCTGTCGATCAGCATGAAAACCTACTTTCAGAAGATTGCTGCACCAGAAGATATTGCTTCAACCGCAGGCATCAGCTTTACCATCAATCATATTGCAGCTGTCTGTCTTCCGGTGCTTTTTGGACTGCTTTGGCTCAATTCTCCATCTCTGGTTTTCTTTATTGGTGCAGGGATGGCCTTGGTCTCTTTTTTGCTTTCGATGTTGATACCACGATTCCCGGAGCGGGGGAGAGAAACCTATTTGAGTTCAGGCGCAGACCGCAGTCCTATCGATGTGGTGTAGATCCCTTATTTCTGTTTCCTTCTATATAAATCAGTTTTCAAGCTTGACACCCTGTCGAGAAAAAGAAACCCATCAAGATGATCCAGTTCATGCTGGATTGCAATCGCTTCAAACCCTTCGGCGCGAATCACCAGCAACTGCTGATTTTGATCGAGAAATTGAACGACAATTGATTCAGAACGGGTGACGTTGCCGGTGTAATCTGGAACCGACATACACCCTTCACGAACAATCTGGCTTCCCACCCTTTCTATGATTTCAGGGTTAACCATCTGGATCAGACCGTGATTCTCCTGCTTTTTCCCCAGCTTGCTTTTTGAAACATCAACCACGGCGGCTCGGCGGAGGTCTCCGAGTTGTGGAGCGGCAATGCCGACGGAATGCCCAGCATCGACCATGGTATCAACAAGGTTTAGGAGTAACTGCTCTGCTGACTCATCAAAGCTGGTAATTGGAGCACAGATCTCCTTTAACCGGGAATCTGGATAGATAAGAACTTCTTTGACAGCCATTTGATCTATAGCTCCATTGTAATCAATGAACGGACAGAGATGTCAACCTGGAGTTTTTGTTTCAGTTCTTTCATCCAGTTTTCCACCGCTTCTATTTCTGTATTTTCGGGCAGCATGGCTTCCAGCATCATGACGTAGACGGGGTTTTGTTTGTCGCCGACAAGTTTAGTGTTCAAGTCGGTGATATTAATGTTGCGATCACCCAGCTCCTTGGCAACCTGGTAGACAATCCCAGGTTTGTCTGCTCCGTAGACTGAGATCATGCAGAGTTCTCCTTCCAGATCAGAGCGGACTTCTCCCCCAGGCTTCAGTGTACGGATATAGACTGACAGGTTTTGTTCTTCAAGTGGGCTGAAGGTTCCGCTGAATTCTTCTTTGGTAGCAATCTCCGGGTTGGAGATGATCAGAATCATCGAGAATTGACCACCGAGAATCGAGCAACTGGAATCGGCAATATTGAATCCACCTTGATAAAGGATTTCGGTAACCTGTGAAACGATTCCTGGGCGGTCACGACCAATAATAGTCAGGGCAAAATGTTGCATAGTACCTCCTATGTGAAAAGGCAGAGTTGTTGAAATGTTTTTTGCTTTATGCAAAATATTCTAAATAGCTACTCGGGGTTTTTATTGATCTTTTTTGTGTCTGGATATGATTTCTGGATCCCCGCCAATGTGTCTAATGGAATAATATCCTTCTTTGCCAGTGAAGGGCAGGGCTAATAATTTAAGTAGTGAAATCTGGTCTACTTTTCGAAACTGTGAAAGGCCAATCGTCATTTTTTCGTGTCCGGCAACCGGTTGAGCTCGGTAAGTTCCGAACATACGATCCCACCAAGGGAGGCTGAAGCCGAAATTGCTGTTTGTTTCGCGAATGATAACGGAATGGTGAACCCGGTGCATATCGGGGGTGACTAGAAGTAATCTCAACCAGCGGTCCAGTTTGTTCGGTAAGCGGATATTTCCATGAATAAACATCGATGCTGCATTGAGAATTATTTCAAAAATGAGGATGGCAAGAACCGGAATCCCCAGTGCAGCAACTGCCAGCATTTTGATTCCCATTGAGATGATAATTTCAAAAGGATGTAAGCGTAATCCGCTGGTTACGTCCAGATCGAGGTCGGTGTGATGTACCATATGTAGTCGCCAGAGCAGCGGCACAGCATGAAACATCAGGTGTTGCAGGTAGATAATCAAATCTAAAAGCAGAACCGAGATAATGATAGTCTCCCAGGTGGGTAGCTGTAGTGCATTGAGCAACCCCCAGTGTTTTGCCGCTGCTGCTGCCGCAACTCCTGACGCTGCCACTGGGAAAGCCAGTTTAACAAGAATACTGCTGAGAACAATAAGGCTTAGATTATTAAACCAGCGTCCGGTTTTGGCTACTGTCAGTTGTCGCCGAGCAGCGATCGTTTCGCTGAAAGCTACAAGAACAAAAACGGCAATGAAAAATATGATTCTGATTGCTACTTCAGACGCCATTCTAAATGCCTTTCCAATCAATAAACCGGGCGCTGTTTTTCATACGGTATGAAACAACCTGAGAGGATGTCGCGAATTTGGTAAAATACGCAACTAAATAAACAGTCTGTCCAGTATTAGAATGGTAAGCAATAATGCCATAGATATGTTGGTGAGGTGAAAAGTCTGCAATATCGATCCGGGTTTTTGCATGTCAGCAGGCTTTCTGAGGATAGATAGAGTAATGATGAAAAGGCCGGCAATAAAAAGATAAATCAGGGCCTGGCTTTGAATAAAACCAAATAGTGGAAAGAGGAGGTAGCAAAGAAACAGGCTTGTCAACCAGCAGTTGTTGATTTTGAGTAATCTTTGTGTCGGTATCGTTTTGAAAATGTTCGGCAGGCCACTGCGCTGAAGATCATCGCGGTAGCGACAGAGCAATAACCATGTATGTGGAATCTGCCAGACAAACAGGGTGCCAGCCAAAATCAACGATTTTTGGGTGATCAACGCACCGCCTGCAGCTGTCCAGCCGATCAAAGGTGGTAATGCCCCGCAGATTGCACCTGGAATGGCAGCAAAAGGGGTGCGTCGCTTTAATGGTGTGTAGATAGCGTTATACCAGATGACCGCAAGTATCCCGAGTAGCAGAGGCATGCTTCCTGGCAAGGCTGCGAGTAACAGCGAGCCGCAACCGATACTCAACGATGCAAGGAGTAACGCCGCCGCCGGAGACAGTTGTCCGGTTGGAAGCGGTCGCTGCTTCGTCCGCTCCATGCGCAGGTCCAGATCTTGTTCCTGCCATTGGTTCAAGGCAGAACAGCCCGTCGCCAGAAATCCTACTCCGGCTGACAACAGCAGGATCTGAATCTGCCAGAGTCCCCCAGCAAATAGATAGCCTGCCAGCGCCGAAAGGACCACCATCGTCGACAGCTCAAGACGGCCAAGTTGCCGGAGTGATTGCACTCTCGAGAGAACTTGTTCCGAGAACAGCAGGGTGGAATTTTGTATTGTTGGTGTCGGCACGAAGTCTGCTCCGTTACTGTTGCAAAAGATGTTGAATAATAGCGTCAATCTCTTCTGCACTCAGGTAGTCCGCAGACGGCATCATGGGCGCATAGCCTTTAACCATATCTGCATTGGGTTCAAGCAGTGCTCGGCGCAGGTATTCGACATCAATTTTGACGGTGATCTCTTTGCCATCACGTTCGATAGTCACTTCCCTCTGCCCGATTCCTTTGAAACTTGGGGCAATGCCACTGCTTCCATCTGTAGAATGACAACCGAGACAACCGTTTTCTTCCAATAGTTGTGTCCCGGCGGCAGGGGCTTTTGCGGACACTGCCTTGCCCAGCAGATAATCTACGACGGCCTGTAAATCTTCATTGTTTATCGTGTCTTCATCATAAGGGGGCATCATCGGATCGTAGCCGTCGACAATCTCTACTTCGGGTTCACGGATAGCACGCTTTAAGTAATCCTCGTCAATATTTAATTCCAGTGTTTTTCCATCAGCTGTGACTTGGCGTGGCGTTCCTGCCAGCTCAAACAGACTTGGTCCAATTCCATCGCTGCCATCAACGCTGTGGCAGCCCATACATCCTTGCTCGTCCAGAACTATCAGACCTCTAGGATCCCCTGTCGGTTCAAGGGGTTGATACCACTGGGCATAGTCTTCTTTGCTGAGGACTTCAACACTAGTGGTCATATCAGCGTGTCCTACGCCG
>JASJGU010000384.1:0-3988 GCA_033791385.1 Desulfuromusa sp. | reverse complement strand
CGCCCTGATCACTTTGTCTTCTTCTGCTTTTGCAGCAGGAACCAATGGTGCAAGCGGCGGTGGCTTACTCCTCTCCTTGTTCATCGGCTTCTTTGCTCTGATCATTGTCTGCCAACTGGTTCCAGCGACGATCATGTTGGTCGGGATTCTTAAGGGACTATTTGGACGTGACACTAAAGAAGTCACCACCCACTAAAACAAATACGCATCAAACTATATACTCAACTTTTTAAAGGAGACCATCATGAAAGCAATCATCACTACCCTCAGCCTGATCCTGTTTGCCGTACCTGCCTTCGCTGTTGACACAACCCAGACCTACAACAGTGGTATTCTGGTTCTGTTGTTTGTCGGCTTCTGTGCTCTGTTGATCGTTGCCCAACTGGTTCCTGCTGTATTGACCCTGTTCGGCATGACTAAAGCTGCTGTTGAAGGAACTCGCAAGACTGCTGCAGCAAAGAACTAAAACATAAATAAAAAAAAGCGGGGACAGATTGAATTCTGTCCCCGCTGGTATTTTAAGGGCAGCCGATTGGCTGCCCTTTTTTTGTGCGCCCGGCAGGGCACCCTTCCTTGCCATTAGTATCTTTTTGGATACTACAGTTACAAAAAAGTAAGTACTTGTTTTTAAAGTCTAAACTGGATAGTTTTATTGCCATGTAAAATAAATGCCAATTTTCCCCTTTAAGGAGGCGTATATGTCGACAGAATTTAAAGCTCTGCTAGTGGTGCAGCCAGAGAAAAAGGTTTTTACCCGTTCGATTGTAACCCGTTCCCTTGATGATTTGGCCGAAGGCGAGTTGGTCGTCAAGGTTCATTATTCTTCCCTTAATTTTAAGGATGCTTTGTCCGCAGTGGGAAACCCTGGTGTGACAAGAAATTTCCCCCATACTCCGGGCATTGATGCTGCAGGTGTCGTGGTTTCTTGCTCTGAAGGATCGTTTCAGCCCGGTGATGAAGTAATCGTGACAAGTTATGATCTGGGAATGGAAACCGATGGCGGGTTCGGTCAGATGATTCGGGTGCCAAGTCAATGGGCGTTGAAGCTGCCGAAAGGTTTAAGCTTGAAAGAGAGTATGATGCTTGGGACGGCTGGTTTAACCGCGGCTTTGTCGGTGCAGGAACTGGTTGAAAACGGTGTCACCCCTGAAAAAGGCTCGGTCCTGGTGACCGGTGCGACCGGTGGTGTTGGCAGTTTGGCTGTGGCCATTCTGGCAAACATTGGCTTCAAGGTCACCGCAGTGACGGGTAAACTTGAAGAGACCGCTTACCTTGAAGGCTTAGGGGCAGACAGTGTTATCAGCCGGGAAACACTGTTAACCGGGAACGAACGCCCAATGTTGAAACCAACCTGGGCTGGTGTGGTTGACTGTGTTGGTGGAGAAATGCTTGCCGCTGCCATTAAATCAACCCAGTATGATGGTGCTGTGACCTGCTGTGGGCTGGTTGGGTCAATCGATCTAAATGTCAGTGTTTTTCCATTTATTTTGCGTGGAGTGCGGTTGATCGGTATTGATTCTGCCGAGTGCCCTATGGATCGCAGAACCAAGGTCTGGCAGAACCTGGCCAGGGAATGGAAGCTGGATAAATTGGCTGGAATGGTTGACGAAATTACTCTTGATGAATTGGAAGAAAAAATCCAATCGATGCTCAAGGGTGGTTTGAAGCGCCGAGCGCTGGTGAATTTATTGGATAGTTAGGAGTGGCAGTATAAGGGTAGATAGCAGCAAAACCGGGACTGTCCCCGCATGGGGGCTGTCCCGGTTTTTGCGGTGCGAACCACCGCAGTTTCATAGCCCTCAAACATTTGCTGCCCTATTTCTCAAATCAGTCGTGAAACGGAGGCTGCGTTACACGGGAAAGTATTTCAACAGTTGATATTCGACTTTTTCTATCTCTTCTCCCCCGCTTTTGCTACCATGCGCCGATGATTTCGTTAATTGATACTCACATCCATCTTGATGCTCCTGAACTAAAGGGTACAGGGTTGGGTTTTCTTCCTGAAGCACAGAAATATGGGATCAGCAAGTTTGTCGTGCCTGGGGTACGGGTCAGCGGTTGGACTGGGATGGTTGCTCTGGCAGAAAATAATAAAAGTGTGTATCTTGCGCCGGGGGTGCATCCCGCGTATGCGGATCAGTGGACGCCGGAGGCGGAACAACGGCTCCAAAAAATGACAGCGAGTCCAAAAGTTGTTGCCATTGGAGAAATTGGCTTGGATGGTTCGGTTGGGCCCTCATTGCAGCAGCAGGAAGTGGTGCTGCGTGGCCAACTTCAGCTAGCACTCAATGCTCGGCTCCCAGTGTTGTTACATGCTCGTCAGGCAACCGGGCGGCTACTGGCTATTCTCCGTGAGTTGGAAGTCGGCAAGAAGATTGGCGGGATCTGGCACGGTTTCTCCGGAAGTTTGCCGGTGGCACAAGAACTTGCCGAACTTGGATTTAAGATCGGAGTCGGCCCGATCCTGTTGCGGGCAAATGTGCGTAAGCTGCCGGATGCAGTGAGGGTGCTGCCAGCTTCGGCCCTTGTCCTGGAAACCGACCTGCCCGACATGGCTGAGAAACCTGAAATACTACTGAAAGTTGCAGAAAAGGTTGCTGAGCTGCGTCACTGCTCATTAGAAGAAACGGCGCGATCCACAACGGAAAACGTTAATAAACTCTTTGCTTTTCAAGATCGATCGATTTATGGAAGATGACCGTTTTGACCGGATGCAGCGGCTCGTTGGATCCGCAGGCATGGAGCGTTTAAAACGTTCTTCCGTTGCTATTTTCGGTATCGGCGGGGTTGGCGGCTATGCTGTTGAAGCTCTGGTGCGAGCCGGAGTCGGCAAGTTGACCCTGGTCGATCCTGATAATATATGTGTCACCAATATCAACCGACAAATTCATGCGCTGGATGAAACTGTCGGGCGATCCAAAGTTGCGGTGCTGGCGCAACGTTGTCGGGCGATTAACCCGCGGATTGAGGTTGTCACGCAGCACCAGGCTTACCGTGCTGAGACTGCCGATGAGCTACTTTCAGCCCGATTTGATTACGTGCTTGATTGTATCGACAATATTACTGACAAGTTACACCTGCTCCAAGACTGTCATGAGCGTAGTTTGCCGATTATCTCTTCCATGGGAGCGGCGAATAAACTTGACCCTACGCTGGTAGAAGTTGCCGATATCTCCGTCACAAAAAAATGTCGACTGGCACGAACAATTCGTAAAGAACTCCGCAAGCACGGTATTGAACAGGGCATCAAGGTGGTATATTCGACCGAAGAGTTCCGTCCATTGACTGGCGTTGATGCCGGTGAACGTAAACCGGTGCTGGGCAGTTCATCTTATCTTCCCCCCTTGTTTGGTTTGACCATGGCGGGGGTTGTGATTCCCTGTTTAATAGGAGATATCAAGTGATAGACGCATATTTTTGGCAGTTGCCACTGCTGTTTGTTGTCGGCATAGTGGCGGGGATTCTCAATACCCTGGCGGGGGGCGGTTCGCTGCTGACCTTGCCTTTGTTGATTTTTATGGGTTTGCCCGGATCGGTTGCTAACGGCACCAATCGGATTGCGATTTTTTGCCAGAATATCTTTGCCATCCGCGGATTTAGTAAGCGTGGGGTCATGCCGCTGCAGCTGGCGCTACTTTGTGCCCCCTCTGCGATACTGGGTAGCTGGATCGGGGCCAATTTGGCGATCACCCTTGATGACCAACTGTTCAAGCGGGTTCTTGCGCTGATTATGGTTGGGGTGTTGATATTTACCGCAGTAGATCCGATGAAGCGCTTTCGCCAGGAAAATATCCAGTTTGGTCTGTGGCGAAAAGTTCTGATTGTTATCTCTTTCTTCGGCGTGGGTATTTATGGTGGATTTGTCCAGGCGGGGGTTGGTTTTATAATTATCACTGCGTTGTTAATTCATGGGCTCGATCTGGTACGAATCAATGCCATTAAAGTGTTTGTCATTTTTACTTACACCTTCATTGCGCTAGGGGTTTTC
>JASJGU010000383.1:0-7938 GCA_033791385.1 Desulfuromusa sp. | reverse complement strand
GGGCAAGGAGTTCGGATGCCTTTTTCTGCCTACTCTTTTGTGGCACGACAAAAGAGTAAGACGGCGAGCGGGGCCGCAACCCCGCAACCTTGTGGGTTGTTAACCGTAAACTCTTGGGATAGCCCCCCGATGACCCTGGGGACAGTCCCGAGGTTACTAACAGTTATGCTAAATAATTACGTTATTTCAATCTGACACCCATCATTCAGGAATTCAATATGAACGTTATCGACATCATCAATAATAGTGACAAAACCGTTTTTTCATTTGAACTGCTTCCTCCACTCAAAGGAAGTGATGCCGGCAAAATTTATCGCACCGTCGAAAGCCTGGTCGATTTTGATCCAAAATATATCAATATCACAACCCATCGTGATGAGATGGTCTTTATCGAGCGACCAGATGGAACAATCGAAAAACGAACCGTGCGTAAACGGCCGGGAACAGTGGCCATTGCTGCGGCTATTCAGCACAAGTACAACATCCCGGTCGTACCACATATTCTGTGTGGCGGGTTTTCAAAAAGCGAGACAGAACATGTATTGATCGACCTCAATTTTATGGGAATCAACAACGTACTGGCGTTGCGGGGCGATGGCTTAAAAACGGATCATGTTTTCCATCCAAACTCGGACGGGCATGCCAATGCCACCGAACTTGTAGAGCAGATCATCAATTTACGTGATGGAAAATATTTGGAATCTGATTTAAAAAACAGTGCGCCACTGGACTTTTGCATCGGTGTCGCTGGATATCCAGAGAAACATTTTGAGGCCCCAAATTTTGAAACAGATCTGGACTATCTTAAGCAGAAAGTAGCTGCCGGAGCAGACTATATTGTGACGCAGATGTTTTTTGACAATCAGGTCTATTATGATTTTGTCGATAAATGTCACGCTGCAGGCATCAATGTGCCAATTATTCCCGGCATTAAACCAATCAATCTCAAAAACCAACTGACCGTATTGCCCAAACTCTTCAGCATCAATCTGCCGCAAGAACTGGCGACAGAACTTGCCAAATGCAAAGATAATGACGATGCAAAAGTGGTAGGAACAGAGTGGGCCATCCACCAGTCAAAAGATCTGGTAGCACATAATGTCCCTAGTCTACACATTTATACCTACGGCGTTTCCGACAACACACGAAAAATCGTTGAGACTGTTTTTTAAGTAACGATAAGGCACTGAAAATACAAGTGTTCCTTGGTTTATATATTTAACCGGAAATGAAAGGTTTGCAGCTGGACATTCGTTCTCGGAAAGGCTCCCAGGCTTATGGCTACAAATATAACCGGTTCCTGTATGTGCGGTGCAGTCCAATATGAAATAAGTAAAAGACCGCTATTAGTCGTCAATTGCCATTGCACTATTTGCAGAAAAGGCAATGGAAGTTCTTTTTCTACTTATGCATCGGTTTTAGCATCAAGCTTTTCCATCACCAAAGGTGATAAGACTCTTCAGGGCTTTGCCCTTGGTGAAAAAGGTGAAAAGAACTTTTGTCGTGTTTGTGGTTCACCAATTTTCAATAAAAACAAAAAATATCCCGGCTTTTACATGGTTCACTATGGGTCATTGAACATGCCGAATAATGTTGAACCTTCGGTCAATGTATTCTTTGAAGATAAACTTCCCTGGGTTTGCTCAATTGAACAACTCAAAAATTTTGAGAAAGAAGTACAAAAATAGATTTGCAAAAAAACCATTTGGATCTACTCGTTCACTCGGATTGAGGAGAAAGCATGTCAATTCCCGGAATTTTTGCCATCGGAACCGTACTTCTGCTTGCCGGCATTCCTCTTGTTTCCTGTTCGGGTAAACCCCCTGCAAACCTTGGCGTCACTGATTCCGAACTCGCGCCATGTCCAGCCTCGCCGAACTGTTTATCGAGCGATGCCCATGATAGCGACCACAAAACTCCCCCGTTTCAGCTTGATGGAATGCCCAGCGAGGTATGGGCAGTGGCTCGAGAGGTCGTAGCGGAACTACCCCGTGCTCGTATCGTGGATGAGACCCCAGAGTATCTTCACGCTGAATGCCGAAGCAGCGTATTCGGCTTTGTTGATGACCTTGAACTTCACCTGCGCCCCTCTGATGGGATCATTGCGGTGCGCTCTGCATCACGTTTGGGATATTCAGACTTTGGCGTCAATCAACGCCGGATCGAGGGTTTGCGAACGGCTCTTAGCAATCGGGGGATGATTCGATAATAAAGCCACATAAATGACCCTTTGACTCTTAAGGAGTTACAGCTACTTCAAAGCTGTACATGCCCCAAAGATAATGAATCCTGCTTTTTCCCTTGATGATGAAAAAATCATACGGCCATCTTCCTCATCGATCGACAAAGTCCAGCCAACGGCATCATCTTCACCCGCAACACCCTGTTCCACCCCTTGCAGGATCAGTTTGCCATCTAGATGGGCCACCGACTTGATTGTTGACGTACGTGCATCCTCTTCTCCTTGGGGAACACTGAGCACCGCGTTGCTAACATCAACCTTGAAAAAGTTAGGTAGATCAACACTCGAAGCACTACCACTGATACACTCGCGATCAGGGCTACACTCGATAACATCATTTATAGAACACAATAACGGCCCTGAACCGTCCAGACTGATGGCAGCTGCCGATGTGGATAAGAGCAAAAAAGAAAATATCATCAACACCAATAACTTGTGCGTTTTCATAGTTGTTCTCCTCTTACTTATTTGACAGAGTAACCACGGCCTTCCATACATGCCGCATATGCTCGATTGTAGTTGGTACGACCCTGTGCATACTGGTTTACCTGCTGTTGCTCCCAATCATTCCGTTTTTTCTCTTCACTCTTCACCTGGCTGTTGCGACGCATGCCACCAACAAGCGCACCTGTAGCTGCGCCGGCTTTAAGTCCTTTTCGTGTATCACTCTTCGAGTTCCCTGCAATCTTTCCAACGGCACCGCCAACCAGTGTCCCGCGCACGGCTCCTTTTACCACACCACCCTTTTGTGCCTCTTTTGCTGGCGGGGGTGCAGAAGTTGTCGGCAAGGCCATCGGGTCAAACCCACTCTCATTTTTTGACCAGGAATAACATTGAAACTTGTCCTGTTCCATCTGCTCATTACTCTGCCCCTGACTGGGATAGATAACCATTTCCTGAGCCAAAGCTGAAGCGGACCAAAAGAGGGTTGTCGTGATAACAATAAACTTGGCTATTTGTTTCATCTTCGTCATATCTCCTTTTACGACTTGTTCTGGCAAGTTACAGCCAGCAAATACCAACGGCAGCGGTTTGTAGTTGGTTCAGTATTGTCCGGTTCGCCTACAGATCATTTCCGCCCGCCCCTCCTTGGTAAAGCTGAAGTTGCCGCGGGCCTCCATCCACTATTGAATGTCATCCGGAAGAATCATTAAACCAACATGGTAAGAGAGAGTGATCCCGGCAAGATACTGATTTTTGTCATCGACAATGGGGCTGTCTGCCGCATCGCCCAGTAGCCTCTTGTACTCAATGGCGCCACCGATCCGCCAGCGTTTGGTAATAGCATAGCCGGCCGTCATGCTAACACTGATATCCTTGATACCGGCATCGGCCTGGTGCCTCTCCAGCCCCGAGTTCGCCGACTGCTGCCCGTTCACGCCAAAAAAACTCTCCATATAATCATCACTTGCCCAGGTCGTCCCGATCCCCAAAAAAACCAGCGGCTTGCCAAACGGCAGGGTTGTGCCGCCGGTCAGTTTCACCAATGCGCCCTCATGCCCGGAGTCAATGTCCTGGAGGACCTCCGCCCTGAAACGCCAAGGCTTCTTCCTGTAAGAGACAAACCCTCCAACCTCAGTGCTGCCGTCAACATCACCTAATCCTTCTAGTTTATCGTTGTCATCCTCGTCTCGTCCCGATGAGAAAGAAAGAATTGGACCTGCCTTGAAGTTTTTCTCCCGGATGAGATTTGCGCTCAGGGTTTTCCCCTTGTAGAAGATCGTATCCCGCCATGATAGAGAGATATTAGGACCGTAGCCGAAGCTATAGTCGTTGGAACCCTCATAGTCAGGGGAAACGCCACTGATCAGTCCAATGCTGAACGCCCATTCGCGGGAGTTATCCTTGGGATCTTCATAACCTGGAGCCTCAGCGATGTCTTCAGCGACCTCTGCCCAGAGAACGGCTTCATCTTGGGCATCATCGTCTGCCCAAGTCATACCGGCGCTGAATACGACTGAAAGAAATACTGTTACGAGTAAAGCTAAAATTCTTGATAATACTTTTTTCACAGCAGGATCCTTGGCAAGTTTTTTTGTATAACGGTTCTTTAGAACCGAAAAATAAAGTCGAAAGAAATATTCCGTAATTCGCTTAAGCAAACCTTGTGTCAAGTTGTCAGGATAGCTCTCTCGGATATTTTTTACAAATACTATCCATCCTTAATTTATATTTTTCCATAATCGCCCAAACGTGTTTATGAGTAAAGGATTTGCCTCGGGAAATTCTCATTGAAGAAAAGGGATATTTAAGGGTCATTTAGCCCTTCTAAACGGAGTTCATATATTTTACGAATGAGGAAATGCCGGTAAGAAAAAAGAGGGGAAGCAGAGAGGGATTTAGGCCGAACCATTACGTTGTTTTCAACGCAATGGTTCGGCCTATTACAAGATAGCCCCCCTGACGAAACTATTCCACCGTGACACTTTTTGCTAAATTCCGCGGCTGATCAACATCAGTGCCTTTGAGAACGGCAATATGGTAAGCGAGCAACTGCATCGGAATCGAAGTGAGGATCGGCATTAAATCCTCAGTTATTTCCGGCACCTTAATCAAAGCAGCCACTTTCCCCTGCAGTTCACTTTCCTCACCACTGGCGACAGCAATCACTTTTCCACCACGGGCGCAAACTTCCTCCATGTTGGAGACAACCTTGTCATAAGTCGCGTTGCGTGGCACCAGCACCACAACCGGGAGATTTTCATCAATCAAAGCAATCGGCCCGTGTTTCATTTCTCCGGCGGGATAACCCTCTGCATGAATATACGAAATTTCCTTGAGTTTCAGTGCCCCTTCCAACGCAATCGGATACTGGTTGCCACGGCCCAGATAGAGAAAATCCCGAGCATTCATATACTCACGGGCAATCTGCTCAATTTGAACATCAAGCTCCAAAGTTTCTTCCACCTTACGCGGTAGTGCCAGCAGCGCTTCGACCCGTTCGCGACAAGCAGCGGCAGTCAAAACTCCCTTCGCCCGACCCAGCTTTAAAGCCAGAAGGTAAAGTGCTGCTAACTGTGTTGTAAAAGCCTTGGTCGAAGCAACCCCGATTTCCGGACCGGCATGGGTATAGATCACTCCGTCACTTTCTCGGGCAATCGATGAATCAACAACATTACAAATGCAGACGACCTTGCCCCCCTTACCTTTCGCCTCACGCAATCCCGCAAGAGTATCTGCAGTTTCACCGCTCTGGCTGATCAAGACAGTTAAACTTTTCTCGTTCACAATCGGATCGCGATAGCGAAATTCACTGGCGATATCAATCTCAACCGGTATCCGCGCCAACTTTTCAATATAGAATTTGCCGACCAGCCCCGCATGCCAGGATGTCCCGCAGGCGATAATAAAAATTTTGTTCAGATCTGCCAGCTGTGCATCACTGAGGCCAAGAGCTTCCAGATAGATATCCCCCTCTTCCCCTTTAAGCCGCCCGGCAATCGTATCGGCCAGTGCCCGCGGCTGCTCATAGATTTCTTTGAGCATAAAGTGTTTATAACCACCCTTTTCAGCCATCATCGGGCTCCAGGTGATCGTCTTGCTCTGCTTGACCAACGGTTTCCCAACCAGGTCAGTAATCCACATTTTTTCTTGAGTAAAGACAGCAATCTCACCATCCTCAAGGAAAATCATTTCCCGGGTATGCGACAGCATCGCCGGGATATCAGAAGCCACAAAATATTCGCCCTGCCCCTGACCAACAACCAATGGCGATCCCAGCTTGGCAGCAATCAGCTTATCCGGCTCATCGTTGCAGAGAATGGCAACGGCATAGGCTCCTTTAACTTCAGCCAGCGCCAGCCGAACCGCCTTTTCAAAATCACCACACTGTCGATAATGTTCCTCAACCAAATGGGCGATAATTTCGGTATCGGTCTCGGATAGAAAGCTATGCCCAAGACTCTGAAGGCGTTCTTTCAATTTCAGATAATTTTCTATAATCCCATTATGCACCACGATAATATTACTGGCTTTGTGTGGATGGGCATTGATCTCAGAGGGACGGCCATGGGTTGCCCAACGGGTGTGGCCAATCCCCCGACTGCCTTCAGCCGGTTGTTCGCGAAGTATTTTCTCCAGGTTGATCAGCTTGCCCTCTGCTCTGTGGATATGCGCTTCTCCCCCATTAAGGGTACAGATTCCGGCCGAGTCATAACCACGATACTCAAGCCGCCGCAGGCCATCAATAATAATAGGTGAAGCATCCTGTTGACCGATATATCCAACTATTCCACACATATTTTTCCCCTATACTGTTAACTTTGCTGACTTATTCGGGACAGACCCCGACGCAAACTGGGAACAATCCAGAATAAGTCAGGATTTTTTCTGTTTACGTAACCGCCAACCTTCAATAATTTTCTGCTCAGTCCGTGCCAGGGCCAATGAATCAGGGGGAACATCCTTGGTAACTGTTGTCCCTGCAGCAATCAAACTGTTTCGGCCAATTGTCACTGGAGCGACAAATTGACAATCGCTGCCGACAAAGACATCGTCTTCGACTGTTGTCTGGTGTTTATTGACACCATCGTAATTACAGGTGATCGTTCCACAACCAAAGTTGACATTACGACCCACTTCCGAATCGCCAATATAACTCAGATGGCTGGCCTGAGATTTTTCACCCAGAACTGATTTTTTCATCTCTACAAAATTTCCAATTTTATTGTTTCCAGTTAAAACAGTGCCAGGGCGAAGATGTGCCATCGGCCCGATTTTACAATCGGGACCGACCTGGGATTCTTCGATCGCCGAACCCGCCTTTAGATGGGTGCCATCTGCGATCTCGGAATCGACGACCACGACGCCGGTCTCAACAATACAGTTTTTGCCGATACTGGTTTTCCCACGCAGATGGACGTTGGGATGCAATATCGTATCGGTACCAATTTCAACTCCGTCATCAATGTAAACCGTGGTTGGATCTGTCATCGAGACACCACCGAACATCAGATCGGCATTGATCTTCCAACGCATCAAGACTTCAGCTTCAGCCAACTGACAGCGATCATTAATCCCCATCACCTCGGTCGGATCTTCAACACAAAGAGCTCGAGTTTTCAGTCCAGCGGTCACCGCAGCAGCAACAATATCGGTCAGATAATATTCCCCCTGGGAATTATTCTTGTTTAACCCTTTTAACGCAGAAAGGACAAAGGCCGTATCAAATAAATAGGTTCCGGCATTGATTTCTGTCACCTGACGCTGTTCCTCACTGGCATCTTTCTCTTCAACAATTTGCAGAATTTGTTCTCCATCACGGATAATTCGCCCATATCCCTGCGGATTCGGCATCTGCGCCGTCAACACAGTCACTACAGCCTTTTGCTGAGAATGATAGTTCTGCAACTGCTGTAATGTTCCTGGCTGCAGTAACGGCACATCACCGCAGTGCAGCAACAAGGGACCGGAATATCCACGCAAAGAGCCTGCTGCACACATCAACGCATGTCCAGTCCCCAACTGGTCGGTTTGCTTAATCCAGGTCAGATCCGTATCTGGAAAGGCCTCTATCACCTGCTCAGCCCGATGGCCAACAACCACTTTCAATTGTTTAAATCCCGCCTGCCTGGCCGCTTCAAGCGGATAATAAAGCATCGGATGCCCACAAATCGGATGTAAAACTTTCGGCAGCGCCGATTTCATCCTGGTCCCTTTTCCAGCGGCCAGAATAACTGCGGCCAATCCCTTTTGCA
>JASJGU010000382.1:0-8891 GCA_033791385.1 Desulfuromusa sp. | reverse complement strand
TCGCCGAGGCTGCGTTCCGTTTCCAGATGCAGCACCAGCGAGATCAGCGCCATGATTTCTTCCTCACTCGGGTCGTTGGTACCAGCGGCCACAGGCCTGGCTTTTGTCGGTTTCGCCAGCGCCGTGCCGAAATACTCTTTCAAGTTGAGGACCCGCGGCAGGGCGGTGATAAACAAACTGATCAGCAGCAGTCCGGAGAAGACGATCAACATCCCGGTCAGTGTGATGCCGATGCCATTGCCGTCGATAACGTTTTGCCAGCTGTAATTCATAATCGTTCAATCCGTTTCTAAAGCGGGATGTTGCCGTGCTTTTTGCGCGGGTTACTGTCATGTTTCCCTTCCAGCATCGCCAGAGAGTTGCAGATACGGAAACGGGTCCGCTGCGGCAGGATCACCGCATCGATATAACCTCGCTTGGCTGCTTCGTAGGGATTGGCGAACTTATCCGAATACTCTTCGCCACGGGCCTGTAAAATTTCTGCAGCCTGCTCCGGATTCTTTTGGGCCTCCTTAGCAAACAGAATCTCCGCCGCTCCCCTGGCTCCCATGACAGCTATTTCAGCGGTCGGCCAGGCGTAGTTGACGTCGCCACGCAGGTGTTTAGAACTCATCACACAATAAGCGCCGCCGTACGACTTGCGGACAGTCACAGTCACCTTCGGCACGGTCGCTTCGGCGTAAGCGTAGAGCAGCTTGGCGCCGTTGCGGATGATGCCGCCATACTCCTGGGCGGTGCCGGGCAGGAAACCGGGCACATCGACAAAAGTGACCACGGGGATATTGAAGGCGTCGCAGAAACGCACAAACCGAGCGCCCTTGATCGAAGCATCATTATCGAGCACCCCAGCCAAGTGCATTGGCTGGTTGGCGACGATACCGACCGACTGGCCGCCGTAGCGACCGAAAGCGATCACCAGGTTCGGAGCGAAGTCGGGCTGAATTTCGAAAAACCGGCTATCATCGACAGTACTGCCAATGATCGCTTTGATATCGTACGGATGGTTCGGATTATCTGGAATCAACCGGCAGAGGCCGTCATCCTCACGCGAAACCGGGTCTTCGGTTTCGACCCGTGGAGCCGGTTCCATATTGTTCTGCGGGATGTAGGAGAACAGCTCGCGCAGGTAAGCGATCGCCTGTTTCTCACTATCGGCGGCCAAGTGGGCAACGCCGCTCTTGGTAGTGTGCACGCTAGCCCCGCCGAGAGTCTCGACATCGACATCCTCATGGGTAACCGCTTTGACCACCTTGGGTCCGGTCAAAAACATGTAGCTGTTGTTGCGTACCATCACGGTAAAATCGGTCAGTGCCGGAGAATAAACCGAACCCCCGGCACAGGGACCGAAAATCCCTGAGAGCTGCGGCACCACCCCGGAACTGGTGACGTTGCGCAAAAAGATCTCAGTGTAACCGGCGAGGCTCTCGATCCCCTCCTGAATCCGCGCACCGCCGGAATCGTTAAGGCCGATGACTGGAGCGCCGTTCTTCACCGCCATATCCATCACCTTGCAGATCTTCTCGGCAAAGGTTTCCGACAGCGAGCCGCCGAGCACGGTGAAGTCCATCGAAAACAGATAGACCAAGCGACCGTTGATGGTACCGTAACCGGTGACCACCCCGTCGCCATAGGCATGAGACTCTTCCATACCGAAGTGGTGGCAGCGGTGAGTCTTGAACATGTCAAACTCTTCGAAACTACCCTCATCGACCAGTAATTCAATCCGCTCTCGGGCGGTCAACAGCCCCTTGGCGTGGCGTTTTTTAAGTTTCTCGGCACCGCCGCATTCGAGGGCTTGCTGACGCATTTCGAGAAGTTGATTGATCTTTGTTTCCATCATCCGCGTGATCCTTTAAATCGGGTTAGCCGTTGTAATAGATCGAATACATGGTTTCCGAGCCGGTAATCACATCAACCTTGCTCTGCAGTTCCCGGCGTTTCTCGTCGGCCAGCCATTTGTTCCAGTCATCAAGCGTCTTCCAAGTGCTGATGACCAGATTCTCGCTGGGGTCATCGTAGTTGACCAATGTCTCCCCGGAAATATATCCCGATTGAGCATTGGCTAGAGAACGCATCTGCAGAAGCAGGGGCCGAAGCTCAACTGCTTTTTCTTTGGGAACATGACGAACAATGATAATTCTGACCGACATAAAACGTCCTCCTCTGGATGGTTTTCGCGATTGACGAAGCAATACGCACAAGGCAATTATCTGGTATAAAATACCCTATCCATCCCTAACGCAAGAAGAAAAGCGAATTGTCATTAAAAAAAACTGTGTTTTATCCTGCGTCAAAAGACTGCTCACGATACCGAACCTGCAGAAGGTGTCATGTTAAAAACCAGCGAAAGATACTCTCAAAAGCAGCATCTGATGGAACAGGACTAGTACAGAACGGCTGCCATAGTGGCTTTTTAGCTGAGAGGAATCCGCAAAGTGCGCTAAACTCAATCAAACCCATTGTCAAAACTTAGCAATTATGGACGCGGATACCTCTGCCTTGGGAACATTTTTAATACGTTATCAATTGTCCTTTCAAAATAGAACTTCATATGTCCTGAGGATTTATGAACGACTTTGGTGGGGGGCTTTAAATAAGAGGGGTTGAGGTTAGGAAGGTGGCTGATATTGGCAGAATATATATTGGGATATGCACTGAAATGTACCCTATATGCACCCTAAAAACCAAAAGGGCTAAAATCGTAATGATCTTAGCCCTTTTAGATTCTTTGGTACGAAGGCCAGTATAGAACCGGGGTTCTTCTGACAGGGCTCATGCCTTTCGTTCAACCAGTCAGCCAGCTGCTCAGATCTCGTCTCATCTTTTTCCCAAGTTCATGCAAACTCAATCCATTGACCCGTTTGTCCCAACCCAAAAGCTCTCTCCAACCAGCCGGACAGGGGAGGGGGTTGTTTCCGAGGAACTCAATGACACAGAGAATGTATTACAGATCGATCGAACAGCCATGTGCCCAATTCTAGATACTGGAAGTTGTCACACAAAGGGAGGGTCGATTTTATGCGCTTGCTGTGATGCTTCAGAAAAGTAGAAAAAGATACACGCATCCCTGTGGGTGCCGTGATGTGGGTCTCCCTTTTGGAATCGGAAGTGCATGGCTCATTTTCCGGCGTTATTCTGGCGATGTTCATTCCCATGCGCGACCCCGAGAACCCGGACAACTCACCACTAAGGACCATGGAGCACGAACTGCAGCCGCTGGTCGCTTTCCTGATCCTGCCAACCTTCGCTTTCTGAAATGTCGGCATCAACCTCTCAGGCATAGGTCTCAACAGGTCCTGCACAATGTCTCGTTGGGGATTGCGCTCGGTCTGATTTTTGGGCATGCAGTTCGGCGTGTTTGCTGGGCATCAAGCTGTGTCTGACTGCATTGCGCAAAGAGATCGCGATGACATCGCGATGGAACCGCTATGCTTTGCGGGAGCGGCTGGGGATCATCCTGGGCTCTCTGGTCTCCGGCATAGCTGGTTCCCTGATTCTGCGCTCGAGTCTGTCGCGGCGCAGTTGATAGATCCTCCCCGAAGTTTTCACCCTTTCCAAGGATAATCCTTGACAAATACTTCCCGGGTGAATATTTTTAGGCAGATTTCTTATATCGCAATGATATCTTATTGAAGTTTCACATAGCGCAACTGGAGCCAGTTGACCATGATCCCCGGGAGCACCCATAAAGCTGTAGAAAAAGCATTAAAAATCCTGTTCTCTTTCGTTCCCGACAACAGACCGCAGGGGACGATCGAACTCAGCGAACACCTCAACATCCATAAATCCACCGTCAGCAGGCTCCTTCAGGTCCTTACTCGTTTCAACCTGCTTGAGAAACATCCCCACACCCAGAAATTCCATCTTGGAAAGGCGGCCGGAACGCTTGGCGAGGCGTTCAATATTTCCCTCAACGCATCCCTCGTTTCGCTCGTCCAGCCACAGATCGATCGACTCCGGTATAAACTTGACGAAACCGTTGTCCTTGAAGTTCTTGCGAGACAATCGACGGTGTTACTTTATGCCGCAGAAGGACCTGGCCCGGTATTTATTCGCGAGGCGGCCGGAGAAAAGCGGCCGGCACACACATCTGCAGGCGGAAAGTTGCTTCTGGCCCATGCTCCGCCAGAAGTTCGCGACCGATACCTTGCTCATCGGCTGCCTAAAGTGACGCCAAACACCATTACTGACCTAACTGAGCTCAACGTGCAATTTATGAAGATTCGCAAACAGGGTTTTGCTATTGACAATGAAGAAGTCCATATCGGGATCAGGGCCGTAGCGGTCCCCATTTTCAATGAAAACCAAAATGCAATTGCAGCGATTGTCATGTCCGGCATGGCACAGAAAATCGCTTTGGACCAATGTCATTCAATTGCCGGTGTGCTTGCTGAAGGATCTGCCAAAATCACAAAGTTGCTGATTGAATCAGCAACCAACTTTGTCGCCGACGGCTCGGATTGACTTAGGCAGCGACCTGAACAGGGCTCGGCAGCGGGCTGTCCGCCCGCTCAAGATCCAAAAGTACCCAGCAGAAGTTGTCTAGGGGGGGCAGGCTAGCAACCAATAACACGTGTCCAAAATTGCCGAAACTGGTCTGATTATGCATCAAGATCGGCTGACTCCAAGGAGAATTCCATCTATGGGAAAAGAGAAAAGTCACCCTTACGAAGCGCTGAAGAATCAGAAGGAATTTAAAGCGAGCGCTCTTGAAGCTCGGCAGCATACATGGCGGACCGTCGAGCCAACCTCCAGTGAGAAACGCGAAACCCTGTTCAGTATTTGCCGGGGGTGCATGCAGGGCGACTGTGCTACCCAGGTCCACCTTAAAAATGGCATTGTCGAAAAAATCGAAGGAAATCCGGCGTTGCCGCCAAATTACGGCAGCCTGTGTCCGAGAGGTAATTCGGCGATTATGAACCTCTATAACCCCTACCGGATTAAAACGCCGCTCAAGCGAACCAATCCGCAGAAGGGGCTGGACATCGACCCCGGTTGGGTGGAAATCACCTGGGAAGAAGCGCTCGAAACAACCGCCCGCAAGATGAAAGAAGCCAAGGAATATGATCCCAGATCCCTGGTCATAAGCGAAGGCTGGGGGAATCGTGACACTATCCTCAGAACGCCGTTCATTCGTGCCTTTGGCAGCCCGAACGAAGTCGGATCGCATGGTGGCGCCTGTACGGTTCATTATGCAACCGGCTTGGTTCAGCACAGTTTTCCGGTCGCTACGGTTGATCTGGAATATTGTAATTACCATATCACCCTGGGCCGCTCATTAGGCCCCAACTTCGCGACAGTGGGCGGCAGCCGTAAGTTTTCCAAAGCCATTGAAAGAGGGATGAAGCTTGTCGTTGTCGATCCCCGTTGCTCTTACGAAGCGGCAAAAGGGGAATGGGTTCCGATCAAGCCAACCACGGACCTCGCATTTTTACTGGGTCTGGCCCACGTGATGATGCACGAGATCGGGATATACGATCAGTTTTTCATGAAATACCGGACCAATGCACCTTACCTGATTGCTGGCGACGGCAGTTATCTGCGGGACAAGACCACAGAAAAACCGATGATCTGGGACCTTGTCGAACAAAAAGCGAAACCTTTCAGCGCGGAGTTCACGGATATCGCGCTGGAAGGCACATTTCAGGTCGACGGGGCCGCGTGTAAAACCGGATTTACCGCCATCAAGGAACAATTTTCCCAATATTCGCCCGAATGGGCGGAGCAGATCACCGATGTCCCGGCAGCCACAACCAGACGCATTGCCAGGGAATTCGTGCAGGAAGCAAGAATTGGTAGCACCATCGAGATCGATGGCGTCACCCTGCCTTATCGACCGGTTTCCCTCAACACGGAAAGAAACGTCACCAACCACCGTGGCGGGACATACGCCGACCTGGTCGGCAAATTGATCAACATGCTGGTGGGTGCTATCGAAGTGCCCGGATCATGCCTCAGTTGCGGCTATCGGGGTCCGGTTCTCAAGCCGACTGAAGATGGAACCAGTGCCCCGGGCTATGAAGCGATTCCGCAAAAATGGACCTTCCCGCCCGACCACATCATGCTGAATGAGTTCTTTCCGCACATTCACCACTCTTCGCTGCAGGCCGCGAAGTCCATCCTCAACCCGGAAAAGTACTATATAGATTATGACGTACAAGTCTGGCTGACCGTAGGCGCCAACCCTGTCCGAATGTGCGCAGATCCACAACTGTTTGTCGACGCTTTCAATAAAATTCCCTTCTCTGTATCCATTGCGTACCATATGGATGAGCCTACCTTCATGTCGGACATCGTGCTTCCGGAGCACAGTTTTCTGGAGCGAAAGCGAGTTGCGGCCTTCTGGCCCCAACATCAATCGCTTTCGGATGAAGTCAACGGCCTGCAAATGATCCAGCTGCGCCAGCCGGTTCCAGCACTTTTCAACACCTGGCACGTGGATGACATCTTCATGGAGCTGGCAGACCGAATTGGCCTGCTGAAAGGTGAGGGAGGCCTGAATGATATCATTAATGAAAGTGAAGACTGGATTATCAAAGATGATGGCCTGACCCTGCGCGGGGAAAACAGACTTGATTTAAATCGAAGGTACACGCTGGAAGAGATCTATGAACGGCAAGTCAGAAGCTGGAAATATAACGATGGTACGCTGACCATCAGTGATCTGGAAAAGCAAGGAGCACTTCAACACTGGAACCCCCGTTACACCTTTTACAATTACTACTGGGTGCCGGGCAGTGAAACCAGGCATGAATTTTATTTCATCAATCTGAAAAAGACCGCCGATGAGCTCAAAGCAAATTTCTCCAAGCACGATGTTCATTTCCCCGGTGTGGATGACGACGAATACATTTTTTCCCTGTATGAGCCGATCCCACACTGGGTCGAAAGTTCGGAGCTAACTGCAGAGGAAGAATTTGACATGTGGGCCATCAACTGGAAAACGCCCTATGTCTCCAGCGATGTCGGCGGTGTCGTCGGCAACCCGTGGCTCGCCGAAATCTACAACCAGGACCCCTGGGAAAATATTCTGATCAATACCGAAACAGCCAAACTAAAAGGCCTGCAAGACGGCGACCGGATCACCGTTGAATCCCGCTATGGACAGACAGCTGGCCGAATCCGGGTCACTGAGCTTATCCACCCGAAAACCGTGGGCTTCCCCGGTAGTTATGGCAAAGGCGCCTGCCAGGCCAACCCCCTTTACAGGCAAGGCCCGCATTTTGACATCCTGTTGCCCTTGCATGAGAAAAGTATCGATGGCATAAGTGCCGGGCAGGAAATTTCAGCTGCTGTCAAAATCTTAAAAAAAGAGGCCACTTTATGAAACTGGGAATGGTGATTGATTTATTGAAATGCGTCGGATGCAACGCCTGTACTGTGGCCTGCCGTAGCAACAACGGCACGCCTGCGGGCATTAACTTTCATAAGATCAAAAAATACGAGCTGGGCAAATATCCTGCCGCCAAGATGAAATTCCTGCCCATGCCCTGCATGCACTGTCAGAACGCCCCCTGTCAGAAAGTTTGCCCCACGGGTGCAACCTATCACAACGATGATGGCAGAATACTCATCGATGCCAATGAGTGCATAGGGTGCCGGGCCTGTATGGTTGCCTGTCCGTATGAATCACGTCAGTTTGTCTGGAATTTCTCCAGTTATTATGAGGGCTGCATGCAGACACCTTTTGAACACATAAAGCGCGATCAATTTACTGAGGGAACCACAGTCAAATGCACTTTCTGTGACGGCAGGCTGCAGGAAGGGGAACAACCGGCCTGCGTGGCGACCTGTATCGGAGGGGCGAGGTTTTTTGGCGACTTGGAAGACCCTGGAAGTGAGGTTTCACAACTCATCGCCAAAAACAATGGCAAGGCGTTCAGAGAAGAGCTGGGCACTGAACCCACGGTATATTACATAAATGGCTGAGGAGGCAACATGCTATTCTGGACGATCTTTTCAATCGCAACACTTTTGTCAATCACAGGTATTGCCGCTATATCCTATCAAATCATAAAGGACCACACGGCGACAAATCTTTCCGATCGTTTGCCATGGGGAATTTATATTGAATCGTTTTTCTTTTTTTCAGCACTGGGTTCGGGAACCCTGCTGTTCAGTGCCATTGTCGTAATTTTCAACCTGGAAGAATATTATTATTTATCTAAACTGAGTTCTGCCTTTTCTTTTGGTGCGCTGGTCACCGCAGGCATTGTTTTAGGAGCGGACTTGGGAAAACCGTTTCGCATCATTAAAATGATTACAAATTTTAATCCTTCCTCTCCATTAACCTGGGATTTCTACTTTCTCAGCGCCTGCGCGGTGCTCAATCTGGTCTTTATCTTTGATCTGTTCAAGAATGATTTTCTGCTTACCCTCTGGGCGGTTGTTGCTATTCTGGCGGCATTGACTTTCGTCATGTTGCATTCCCTGTTCTTTGTTTCCAAGTCGGAATCGGGCTTCCGCTCCCAGCCGTTTTTAGCCTTGGATGTTCTTGTCCAGGCGTTGATGGGCGGTCTTGCAGTGATCAACCTCCTGCTGACCTTGCTTGGCAACAACGTTGATATTTTCAACAAGGGCCTTCTCATTCTCCTGATTTTGGCTCTTGCGGTGAATGCCGGCGGCAGGATTTGTGTTTCCCATACCGGTCTCAGCCTATTTGCGGGCAAGTCGGTCCTGGCCCTGAGTATGGTCAGCTTGGCCATCCTGTTCTTTGCCGTTGGTTTTAAAGCAGAACTGACCGGAGTGACTATCCTGGTCTCGGTTCTCGTGCTTGCCTCAGTTTTTCTGGACAAGTCGCATATCGTCAGACACTCCCAGTCCGGCCCGGTAATCCCCCGACCTGCCAGCCAGTTCGATCCCCCGGTGCTCTACACGCCCTCTGCGGTGGA
>JASJGU010000381.1:0-4535 GCA_033791385.1 Desulfuromusa sp. | reverse complement strand
AATGAATCAGCACTTGCGGTGGCCATATCGTTAAACCAGGTTGATAAAGCCGACAGGCGATCACCCGGCGATGCAGATGAACAGGATGACTTGTACTCAATAATCTTCTCGACGAAAAACATTGGAAACGAATCAGCTGGTTTGAAATTTAAATCCTTGTCGAGCCATTGGCGGTCAGGTATTGGTAAATGCGGTACTGCCCAGGGGTAATCCAGCACCACGCTTTCAGGAAAAATAAAATCGAGCATATAGCCAAATAACCGATCCTCGCTACGTGTGATGGGTAAATATGGCGGCAACATCCGGCGGTTATCAAACCCGGTAATCTGCGACATATTTGAACGGGGTGCGAAATGAGGCTGGTTCCGTCCACTCCAGACCTTGCGACTACCCAGTGCCTGCGTTGTTTTTTCGCCGGAAGCCAGCATACTTTTGAGTGAAACTGTTGCAATGTTCGGTAGCCAGGTGTTGTTGCCAGTACCCGGACAGCCCAATGAGCCACACTCGGTGACCAGGATGGCTGAATCGGATTGTAATTCACTGATCTCTAAAGCTGTTGCGTTGGCAAAGCCTGCAGGTTTCAGATGGTTTTGTCCCAATACTGTCAATGCTTCTGAAAAAGTCAGACCCAGGCACTGCATGTGGCGATTGATGGGATCGGGATTAATTGGCTGTTGCAGGTGTGCCCACTCCTGCTCACTTCCAAAAAATGCCGCCTCGCGCGGATTATCGGAAAACGTGATGTGATGCTTTTGCCGGGGGGAGTCGTACACATCGCATATGGCATCATCATCGATCATTACCAGGCGGCGACCACATGACAGCAACAAGGCCAGGTTCCGGCTCAAGCCAGTCGTCCATTGATCAGTCCAGTGGGACGGGTCCGCCAGAAAATGTATGGCATCTTCGTGTCCCGGCAGTTTTCTTTCCAACCCGGAGATTAAAGATTGCTGTTCAGACCTTCCGAAATACTGAAGCGGAGCGGAAATTTCTGAAGCGAACCGGTTTGTGAGTGCCTGATTCTGGCTGATATTCTCTGCTTTACGGGTTTCTTCTATGAAGTAATAAGGATTGAGTTTTTCTGTGTGGCTATTGCTGGCGATGGACTCGAGTAGCCGTTCAAGTGCTTGCGGACGCTCCCAGGTGATGATAGCTACCACCGGAGCAGTGTTTTCATTTCCCGTCTTGTTTTCAACCTTTAACTTGAGTTTGTCACAGACGTTTTTTGCTGAAAGCATGATGCCGCTATCAAGCATGCTCTGCAGCACATTGCGGATATCCTCCTGCTGTCCCTGCATGCCGGGGTTACGCTCAATGATGGTCGCAGTATGCTCCTCGAAGGTCTTAAACTCGCTACAGAGCAAAAGAGATGCGTAAACCTCTGGTTTGACCATCGCGCGTTTGCCATTGCGTGTATTGTGTAACAACAGTTTTCCACCGGGTACCGGGTAGGCCCTGCACAAGTCAAAAACGACCCTGTCCGGCAAAGGTTTGAAGGTGGTGGCCGGGTTGACCGACATACCCAATGAGAATCCCGTCTCGTTATTCACGATTTGAGCCCTGATTCTCAATCAGTTCGCGGCAGTACTCACGGCAGGCAATGACCGAGTGGTAAGGTTCAGATGTATTACGGGAAAGAAGATAGGCGTGTTGTTCGGCCTGGGTCTTCATCTGTTCCTGATCCTGCTTCGAGTACTTTGCCGTTACATCCATCATCAATTGTCCGGCCTTGTCGCATTGTTCGACATCGAAACCATAGAGACGGGTTTTTACTTCCGGCATTTTGTAAATGGCCTGACAGAACAGCACCTGGCCCCATTGGTCCTTGGTCTCGATCCAGTTGAGTTGAGCGTCATCCTGGGCAACCAACGGTACCGGGAACAAGACCAGAAGCATTGTGCAGAACATTCGGAAACGTAACTTAGGTAAGTACATATACGTATTTCAACCTCAACAGCCCGGGGTTTGGTTCAGGTGAGATTGTAAAGTAGGAGGCGGATACTGTCCTGCAAAAAAAAAAGCAGACGTTTCAAATTGAAACATCTGCTTGTATTACCCTTTACTCTATCCAAGGCGGTTTAACATAATAAACGAAGCAACCCGCTGCTTTGAACAGCAAACTATTTGTTCCCCTAGCTTTATTTATTACCGCCCAGAGCACAACGGGTGGCGAACTAATCTTTCTGGCTTATACCGGGTATTGGCTTGTTGCCAATAGGCGATATTGCAAAGCTAGATTTTTGAGGGCCCCCCACAAAAAAACCTATAACTGCATTAAGCATACTCCAAGGTTTATAAAAAATCTACCCAAAGCAGATAAACAGGAATATTCCCCATGTTTTTCATGACCTTTTATAGGTGCTCAGTCAAATTCGTTATCAGTTCTCCTCACTATTAACCATGCACAAGCGGGGCAGGCGGTTTTTTGGACCGGCTAAACAGAGGAGAAAAAGTCATACAACAATTGGAGTGGAAGTCATTTAAAATGAAATCCAATGCGACGATTAACCTTCAAAACACTAGCCGGCCCGCTGGAATACACGATCACAAACCGCCCAAGGGTGACAAGACGTTTGCACATGGAAATTGATGAGCAAGGCGGTCTGGTGGTTGTGGCTCCCCGAAACTGGTCAAAAGCGCATATCAGTGCAACCCTGACTCAAAACATATCCAGGGTAGAACGTTTTCTAATCAGGGCCCGTCAGCGGCAACGACAACCTGTGCTCTATACAAATGGTGAACTGCATTTCTATCTTGGAGAGCGTTACCCCCTGGTAGTCAATCCGGGAGCGGGGCTGAAGGCCAGTGTGGTTTTTGGCGAAAATGAACTCCGGGTTAGTACCAGGCAGTGTGATCCAGAGAGTATCCGGCTTGCATTACAGGGCTGGTACCTCAAGCAGGCACGGAAAGTTTTCAGCGCACGCATGCAGACCGTCGTTGCCAGGGCAGACTGGCTGGACGACAGACCAATACCGTTGAAGTTGAGAAGAATGAAACGCACCTGGGGTAACTGTTCATCCAGCGGAGTGATCAAGCTGAATACGCACTTGATCAAAGCACCCTTGCCAATTTTGGACTCTGTAATCGCACATGAGTTGTGTCATCTGAAAGAGATGAACCATGGCAAGAAATTTTATGCGTTGTTGGCGCGACTGAATCCCAACTGGCAGCAGGACCGGGCCCTGTTGCGGTCAGAAGGAAACCTCTACCTGTTATAGAGTTGAAACAGGGGCTTAACTTGCGGGGGAGCCGAGGTCGCGTGGTTATGTTCAGGATGAGCGACTTGTGTCCGATTTGCACAGCATCCCTTTAGATGAGCATATGTGGTCCCCGTGAGGCTTCGCGTCGCACATGCATGTGACGCAGTGCAAAACTGACACAATCGCGCCGCACAGCCCTGTGCTCTATCGCGATATACCGTTCATCCTTAACATAAGCGCCCCCACTGCTTGGTTGAGGAAGCACCAGACACATTTGTTGGCCCCCCGCACAACAGGCCCTAATTCAATGCTTCAATTCAGGCACACTGATTATGCGGCCGCCTTGGTAGGCAGGTCGAATTCGAAGCAGGTTCCCTTGTCAAGCTCGCTGCTGACGGTGATGCGGCTTCCGTGTAAATCAAGAATCTTGCGTACGATAGCCAACCCCAATCCCGCGCTGCTGGTGCTTTCCTGCGTGGTATTTTCCGCCCGGTAGAATCGATCGAATACATGTTCCAGATCTTTTTCTGCGATACCGCAACCGGTGTCTTCAATTGCAACTGCGACTGCGCCGGGCTTTTTGTCCAGGCGGATGCTGATTTTGCCGCCGGTTGGTGTGAATTTGAGGGCATTTCGGATCAGGTTTTCAAGTACCCGCTGCACTAGCCCGATATCCGCATATACGATGCTGGGGTCATCGGGCGCCTCGATGGCCAGGTTCACATTGCGTCTTTCAGCATCCAGACCAAAATCATGGACCGTATCGTGTAGCAGTTCTGCGAGTGAAAAGGCCTCAACGGAGGGGTGGATACTGGCTGAGTCCAGTTTTGACAGTTCAAAAAGATCACCTATCAACTCACCAAGGCGCTGCGTGTGTTTGCGGGCAATCTCCAGGTATTCGCGGCGTTTTTCCGGACTTAATTCATCATTTTTTATCAACAGGGTTTCAACATAACCATGCATTGAGGCTAGCGGTGTGCGCAGGTCATGGGAGACATTACTCACCAGTTCGCGACGAAGCTGATCAGTCTTTTTAAGGGATTCAAACTGTTCGTACAGTTTATTTGCCATGGCGCTAAAAGCGAATTCCAGTTGACCGATTTCATCTGCCTTGTGGTTGGCAGGGTTCGTTTGAATGTTCTTTCCGAACGGGGTTCTGCCGGGTTTCGAACCTATGGCGTTTTCGCCGAAACCCGAGTCAGTAAATGCTTTGACATTGGTAGTGAGCAGACTGAGCCTGCGTGTGAACAACCAGAAAACCAGCAAACCGATAAGGAAAGCAGCAAGCACAATTGCCAGCAGCGCCCCTACGCTGAGACGCTGGACATAACTATG
>JASJGU010000380.1:0-5490 GCA_033791385.1 Desulfuromusa sp. | reverse complement strand
GATACTCTGGGTGAGGTTCTAGATTTTTATAGTGTTGCCGATTTAGTTTTTGTTGGTGGTAGTCTTGTTCCTATTGGTGGCCATAATCTTTTAGAGGCGGCATTGTTGTCAAAACCAGTACTATTCGGACCCTATATACATAACTTTAAAGAGATCTCTGCAAAGCTGATTCGTGCTGGTGCTGGGGTGAAAGTGGCGAATCAACAGGCGCTGGTACGGCAAAGTATTATTATGCTTAACGATCCAGTTCGCTGCCGGGCTATGGGGCAGGCGGGCAGTTCTTTGATCGCAGAAAATGCCGGGACTACAGAGAGAACCATGCGACATATTGCTAAAGTTTTGAGATAAAATGGAGCGGCTGAGTAGTTTTCATCGTCGTCTCGTATCTCAGGGTGCTGAGAACTTGCTGGAACAGTTTTTGTTGATTCTGCTCTTGCCGTTTTCTTATCTCTATGGAATTGTCGGCTGGGTTCGCAACCTTTGTTACAATTTAGGATTGTTAAATTCCTATCAATCATCACTCCCAGTTGTTTCTGTCGGCAATCTTGTGGTCGGAGGAACTGGTAAGACCCCTGTTGTGGATTGGCTGGCAAAAGAGTTTCAAAAAGTGGGTATGCGCCCCGCAATTGTCAGCCGAGGATATAGCGGGAATTTTGACGGTGATGTTGGGATTGTTTCGTCCGGAGATGGAATTTTAATGACATCTGCCGAGTGCGGTGATGAGCCCTTTCTGCTGGCAAAGAGAAATCCGCAATGCCCGGTTTTAATTGCTAAAAAACGTACCAATGCGATTAAAAAACTGGAAAAAATAGCAATAGCGGACCTAATTATCCTTGATGATGGATTTCAACATCGGGCAGTCAAGCGGGATGTTGACCTTGTTCTGCTCGATTCCATTCGACCTCTCGGCAACGGATGGCCTTTGCCCGCTGGCAATCTGCGTGAATTTCCAAGAGCCTTAAAAAGAGCTGATTTTTTGCTCATGACGCGGGCGACGGTTCAAAATCAAGAAAGATTTATGGGATTTCAACCCTATGCCAGTCACCATCAGTTAGCTGATATGGCAGTCAGCCTTGATGGTCAGACGGTGCCTGTTAGTCAGTTGAAAAACCTGAAACTTCTAGCTTTTGCCGGAATTTCTGACCCCGAGAATTTTTTTGCATCGTTGGTGAGCCTTGGGTTAACGTTGAAGAATAAGCTGGGATTTTCTGATCATGCAGATTACCAAGACCAAACATTAAATCAATTGAGAATTGCATCCGCAGGTGCCGATGCTTTGATTACAACAGAAAAAGATGCTGTTAAACTGGCGGCTGATATGTTTGAATTGCCTTGTTATCAGATTGCAATGGATATCAAAATTAACAATGCAGATGAACTATTTGATAGCGTGACTAAACGTCTATGGAGTCAATAAATATGCCTGTGAGTTCTAAATTGTTGGATATTCTTGCTTGCCCAAAGTGTAAGCAGACTGTTGAACTTGCCGATGAGGGCGATTATATTCTCTGCACTATCTGCCGATTACGTTATCCTGTACGTGATGATATTCCGGTTATGCTGATTGATGAAGCTGAATCCTGCTAACGTATCCGTTGATAAAACCAGACGACTGCTGATCCTGAGTGACGGAAAGCCGGGTCATGTCAATCAGTCGATCGCTTTTTCCCGTCACCTCGATTATGAGTATGATCTGAATTCGATTAGCTTTAAAAATCGTGGGTGGAAGGTACTTTCTTATTTGTTTGATTGGATGGGAGTGCATACTCCTAATCTCTTTACTGCCGACACTCAGTCTGGTGAATATACTGCGGTGGTTTCTGCCGGGTCAGGAACTTATTATGCAAATCGAACTTTGGCGAAGCAGTTGGGATGTAAGTCGGTTGCTATCATGTTGCCGAAAGGTTATCGGCTGGATTTTGATTTGATCGTTGCGCAGCAGCATGATAACCCCCCGCCACTTGCCAATATTATCAGTATCCCGATCAATCTGACCTATGTTGAACCACAAGGGATTGTGAAACCGCAGTTCGATAACAAATACATTGCGCTTATTATCGGTGGCGACAGCCAGTATAGTCAGATGGATTCTGCTCTGTTGAGAGATCAAATAAGTAAAATATTGGCGTTATTTCCAACCCATAAAGTATGGATGACAACCTCACGCCGTACCCCGAAAAACGTTGAAAAAATGTTGCATGAGTTCCATTTTGAACGAGAAATATTTTATTCACAAGAGCCGATAAATCCTCTCCCCGACTATTTGCAACACAGCGATTATGTGTTTTTAACTGCTGATTCGAGTTCGATGATCAGTGAATCCGTCAGCTTTGGTCAGTGTTGTGTTGAAGTATTGCCTCTGCCTGGGAAATTGCCAGCAAAAAATAAATTCAATCGACTTATCAAGACTTTGTCAGAAATGAACTGCTTGCATATTTTTGATGGATCATGCGGTGTATGTAACAATAAAATATCTCTAGTTGATGTTTTTCAGCAGCCAATCGTTGCAAGACTTTGAGTTATATTTAGTATGAAAATTCTTCAAGTTACGGCAGCTCTTGAACAGGGGGGCGTTGAACGCGGGACGGTCGAAATGGCGGCGTTCATTGTTTCACAGGGAGCTGAAAGTTTTGTTGCTTCTCAGGGTGGGAGATTGGTTGTAGAGCTTGAACGCCAGGGGTCATATCATTTTAAGCTTCCACTAGCGCGACGTAACCCTTTTACTGTTTTATCTTCGGCATTGAGATTGAAAAAAATTATTCTCTGCGAGGGTATTACTCTGGTCCATGCCCGTTCCCGAGCCCCTGCTTGGGCTGCATATATTGCCTGTAGACTCACTGGTGTTCCGTTTGTAACGACTTTCCATGGCACTCACCGCATCCAGAATCGTATAAAAAAGTTCTATAACAGTATTATGACCCGTGGGCAGAGAATTATTGCAATCAGCCAGTTCATTAAAACTCATATTCTGAGCAATTACGGTATTGATGAAAAGTTGATCGATGTTGCGCCACGGGGGTTCGATCCAGATCGCATCGATCCGAACAAGGTGACTGCAGAGCAGCTTGGACAGCTGAAAAAGCAATGGGGGCTACTTGATGATACCCCTGTTATTGCTCTTCCAGGGCGGCTGACTCGCTGGAAAGGCCAGACCCTGTTTCTGGCTGCTTTAGCTCTTATCAAAGAACTGAATTGGCAGGCATTGATCATCGGGGGCGCTGGTCATAAACAAAACTACTTGGATGAACTTAAAGATCTGACATGCGCTTCTGGTCTTTCAAGCCGCGTCATTTTTGTTGGTGATCAGTCAGATATTGTTCCCTTTTATGCCCTGGCGGATGTTGTTGTTTCAGCTTCAATCGAACCGGAAGCTTTCGGTCGTGTGGCTGTAGAAGCTCAGGCGATGGGGAAGCCGATTATCGCTTCTGCCCACGGAGGCGCGCTGGAAACAGTACGCGATGGAGAGACCGGCTGGTTATTTATCAACAATGATGCAGCTGATCTAGCGGCCAAATTACGCTTGGCCTTAGCGAAAGAGACTGATTTAGTCAGAATTGGGAGTGCTGCTCGCAATTTTGTTAAAAATGAATATACCGTAGAAAAAATGTGCACAGCGGAATGGAATTGCTACCAGCGTGTTCTTGCTGACGTTTAGATTTGTAAAACTATAAATACAGGTGAAATTATGCGGGTTCTGCATATAGCATATCAACAGTTAAGACGGTACGGGAAAACGCGTGTCAGCTGGGCGCAAAAATTAACTCACGGATTGATCAAGAATGATCATTTTGTCCAGGGGTTCAGCGATCGCGACGTGGCCGCTTTTGAAGCTCCCTTCGGATGGCGCGATCTTGGTAAAGGGAAAGCGAATAAACGCTTGCTGGAGACTGTCGAAGCCTTTGACCCTGATCTGGTGATCGCTGGACATTGCGATATTGTCAGCAATGAAACACTTGAAAAAATTCGTCAGATTCGTCCCAGTGTCGCTCTCGCTCATTGTAACAACGACCCCTTGTTCGTGCCGGAAAATGTCGAAAAAATAAAGCATCGTACTCAAGTTGTTGATGCCATATTTGTTTCAACCGGCCGCCGCGAGCTGTCTATTTTTGAAGGCAGCCGAGCCCGTGTCTATCACATGCCGAATCCGGTTGATCCCGCAGTCGAAAATCTTGACAATTCTGTGAAAACTGAGCTTGAAATTGATCTTCTTTTCTGCAGTAATAGTGATGACTTTACCAAACGTCTGGAACTGGTGAAGTCTTTGAAGGATACTTTGTCCGCAGAAATGAATTTCAAGACCTTTGGAAGCTTTGGAGAACCACCCGTTTGGGGTCGCGATTATGACCGTGCACTTGCAGAGACAAAAATGGGCCTTAACCTGAATCGTCAGGAAGGGATCTACTGGTACTCTTCGGCCAGAATGGCTCAACTGGCTGGGAACGGGATTCTGCAATTCACTCACAGCTCTCCACGGTTTGACACCCTGCTTCCGCCCGAATCTGTAGTTTACTTTGATGATGCCGATGATCTGGGCGATACAATACGCGATTTCCATCATGATGATGCAAAACGTCAGGCGTGGGCTGCTTGTGCCCGGCGTTTCTTTCATCAGCAGATGAATAACAAGCTCTATGCCCAGTATATTCTTGAGTCATCTCTTTTGCAGCCCTACAGTCATGAATATGTCTGGGCGCAGGATATTAACCTGGATGGCAGCTTGAAATCATGATTTTGCTGAAACCAATCAAGCCGTTTGCCGAGGGGGGGAACAGACTTTGTTTTGTTCATCCCGAGGATGCAGGCTTTTGTATTAAGGTGCGTCGGCCAGATTTTACTTTAGAAGATCTTCGTAGAAAGAAAGGTTTCCCCCGAAACCTCAGGAGATTATCATCTTTCGATGACAACCTGGAAGAATATAGAGTTGTTCAGGTACTGGAAAAAGTTTGTGGCAATACAATTTACAGACATGTATATCGCTGTTATGAATTTGTTGACACGGATTTTGGTCCCGGACTGGTCACAGAGTTAATTCGTGACGCAGATGGTCGGGTCTCAGTTTCATTGAAGCAGTATCTTTGGGAAGAGGGTTATCCTCCAGATTGTCAGAAAGCAGTTGAGATACTGACACATTTCTGGTTAGTGAATGTTATTCCGTCACGGGAACTGTTGACACATAATATTGTCGTGCAGCTTGACCAAAACGGACATATAGCTCGATTGGTTGTTGTTGATGGTCTGGGGGCTTCTACTTTAATCCCCTTTGCGTGGCTACCGCCCATGTTGCAAAGAGCCAAGATTGAAGCAAAAATAAAGAGATTAAACGAAAGAATCTCCGAATTTCTGGATCATTGTGCCAAGGGGAAGGAGCCTAGTCGTGTGGGGATGTTAATGCATCGGGATGTCACAGTGAAAGACTCTATTGTCGAGTAGTACCAACCAAAAAGATGACGCCATGAAACTCATGCAGATATTACTGTCTCAGTCTGAAGC
>JASJGU010000379.1:0-12601 GCA_033791385.1 Desulfuromusa sp. | reverse complement strand
AGGTTTGTCAACAGACACTCCAAGCGAAGTGAAAATTGCAGTCAGACCAAACATTCCTATAGCAATAAGTGAGAAGTCCAATCCGTCGAACAAGTGCGAGGATCCAAAAGTAAAGCGTGCTATCCCGGCTATCGGATCGAGACCAACAGTGCCTAACCAAAAACCAATTCCCAGTGCCACAAATCCCTTTATTGCGTTTCGCCCTCCCAAAACGGATAGCAGCGAAAGCGCAAAGCACATTATCGCCGTCATCTCAGTCGGCCCAAAGGCAAGAGCCATCTTGGCAACTGGAGCCGCAAGCAGAACGAGACCAGTAACCCCGAAAAGCCCACCAACGAAAGATGCGAACACACTCATCCCAAGAGCTCTTCCGGCTTCACCCTTCTGTGCCATGGGATAACCGTCAATAACGGTCATGACTGCCGGCGCATCGCCAGGAATTCCAAGCAGAATTGACGAAATGGCGCCACCAAACATAGCACCGTAGTATACCCCGCCGAGGCATGCGATAGCGGCAACACCACCAAATCCAGCGGCGACTGGCAGCATGATTGCAACACCTGCGGTTGGGCCAAGCCCAGGGAGTGCTCCAATCAGGAGACCCACGATTGCACCAATGATCGTGGTAAGGAGAACAGCGGGCACGGTTGCCGCACTGATACCATCCATGAGAAGATTGAAAGCTTCCATCGTTAAACCTCTCGGAGTTTTTGCTTAGAATCCCAGAATGCCAACAGGCACTGGTACGCTCAGCGCTTCTTGAAAGAGCAAGCGGCATGCAATTGCTGTCACCAAGGAAACCAGAAATAACTTCATACCAAACCTTAAACTTTTCTTTAGCTGCAGAACCGCGCCCACCATTATCATTGCGATAAAGGTTGCAAGAGTTAGCCCCAACCACGTGGTTAAAATCACAGCACCGAGCAAAATAAGGATAATGGCCAGAGCTTGCAGTAGTTCTATCCTCGGCATTCCTGGGGAAAGCTTTTCAAACCCCGCAAATGCGCGAATGAGATTGATCAGACTCAATGCGGCAATTCCACATCCGAGTATTGCCGGAAACAATCCGGCACCAGGTACATATCCCTGCATGATCCCCAGTTGCATGCCACTTTGCACCAACCAAAGTCCAAACAGGGTCATTGCTCCGGCCATAAGCCGGTCAAGCGCGTGTATTGTCATGTTCTCTTCCTCGCAAAAATGGCCCCCTTTCAAGGGATGAAGGGGGGCCATCTTCAATCACTTGATGATGCCAAGTTCTTTCATCAGGCTTTCGTAGCGATTGTTGGTCATCTCAACCGCTTTAGCGTAGTCTGCCGCACCCGCGAAACTCGGGATATTATGGAAGCGGTCAATGTACTTAGTTTTCCAAGCGTCGCTTGTTGCAACCTTTTTCAGCACGTCTTCCCAGTAGGCCACGGCCTCGGGGGGTACGTTGCCAGGCATCACTATGCCACGCAGTTGAGTATGAACAATGTCATGGCCAAGCTCCTTAAAAGTCGGCACAGTGGGAAATGCAGCGGATCGAACATCAGAACTGATTGCAAGAGGTATTAGCGAGCCTGCTGCAATCTGACTAAGTGCTTCGGACGGGTTCAAAAACCCAATATCGACATGGCCCCCAAGCAGCGAGGCAATGACTTCGCCTTCGCCGTCAAATGGCACTGCATCAATCTGGACTTTGAGGGCCTTAGCCATCAGCTTTGCAAGCAGCGCCGCATCAGAAACCACCCCAACGGTACCGGTCGTCAGACGGTCAGCTTTTTTCAACTCATCCAGTGAAGTGATCCCCTTGGAACTGGGAACAACCAGCACATATGGCGATTGTGCTATCGAGGCAACCGGTGTGAAATCGCGATAACTAACCTGAGAACCTCCCAGCAACGGGGTCGTGAAGAAGCTGACCGACACGGTAGCAATATAATGCGGATTGCCCTCCTGCTTTGCCATATAGGTATATCCCTTAGCACCCGAGCCACCTTTACGGTTTTCGGGAAGGATATTGACCGAAACTAGATCCATTTCATCAATCACACTCAAAATCGTCCGAGCAAGCGTGTCACTACCGCCACCCGCACCGAAGGGGATAATCATGCGAATATCGCGTTCTGGATACTCCGCGAAGGCAGGCGTAGCCATAAATCCGAATACAGCGGCAACTCCAATGACAAAGGCGCCGAGACGGCGAAGGGCTCCAAAAGATTGTTTGCAGTCCATCAGTTTTGCTTTCATCTTGTCTTCTCCCATTTGCAGTTATGCGATAGGTTGCTAATTATTTCCCCGCCGAGAATCGGCGGAGAAATATGATTAGTTACTCAGTTTTACCTTAAAGACTTCATCGTAACTTGTAGCCATGAGAGTCAAAACCAGCCATGTTAGTCTCGGCAGGAGTTTTGAGGCGAGCATCCTCAAGTGCGTCATACTTCGGCGTGAAACCGAGGCCGGGGCGATCAGGAATGGTTACTACCCCGTTTACGGGATCCGGAGTGCCATCGAAGAAATGTTTCCCTGTCATCCACATGCCATAGTGGAACTCCACCGGGCCACCATTCATTACGCCAGCAAGGAGATGCATGTTGAACATCGGCCAGCCGCCACCATTAGCCATCGGCAAATTGAATGCCTGCGCCATGTGAGCAACCTTGAGAGCTTCAGTGTAGCCGCCATTGTAGAGAACGTTAGGTTGCAGCACGTCAACCGCGTGATGGGTAATCAACTCGCGGAAGCGGAAGCGATTACCTTCCATCTGTCCTGCACCGATCGGAACAGTGACACGATTCCGAAGATCCGCCAGCGCACGAGCATCGTTCGCTAGGATCGGCTCTTCAAACCATGCCAGATTGCAGTCTTCCACTGCCTTTGCGAGTTGGAATGCATCATGCGGATGGAACCAGCAGTTCGCGTCAATCATAAGATCGACGTCTGGACCGATGGCATCCCGAGCAGCCTGAACACGCGGCACATCGTCTTTCCAGGTCCGGCTAGGCTCGCCCCCAACCACCATCTTGAGCTTGGTGTGCCCATCAGCAAGGAACTTCTTCGCATAATCGGCGAGTTGCTTTTCATCGAAGAACGGATAGCCAAACGTCGCGTAGGTCTGTGCCTCACGCGAGAAGCCACCAAGAAGTTCCGAAATGCTACGGTCGGTAGCCTTGCCCTTGATATCCCATAAGGCGCTATCAATTGCGGAAAGAGCATTAGAAATAACGCCGGTATATGTACGGCTATTCAGCTGTCTCCAGACCTTTTGGTGGATTGCCTCGGTGTGAAAAACGTCCATACCTTTGATGAGAGGGAAAATGTGTTGCTCAATGCACGGCATTGTTGACCACGGCAAGAAATGGCCGGTACAGCCCATTCCTTTGAGTCCACTTTCAGTTTCAACTTCACAGAATACAAAAGTTCGCGTTTCAACTGATTCAATATCAGGCAGGTGAATTTCATGCCTGTGCAGACTGGCTTTAATTTTTGCGATTTTCATAATTCACTCCTCTTTTTTGATGTTAGTTATTCTCAAATACGGTTACAGATCTATTCCAGCAACGATGCCTTCCACCGTTCCTTTCCATTAAGTACATGCTCTTCACCGCACTGCCGCGCCATTTCAATATCTCCGAGACGGATTGCGTCAACTAGTTTGCGATGCTCATCGTTAGTTTGCAGCGGGATAGCTAATGATCGGCGAAGGTTGTGGATCTCACGAATTAAGGTGTTGTCAACTATGTCGTTGTATATCCGGTTAGAAGAACTATGGTTCGCAATTCGCCCAATGGTGTCATGAAAAATGATATTGACGCGATAGTAATCTGCGATTCGACCCTCGCTAAAAGCCAACTCCATTTGCTCAACTAAATTACTTAGCTCGGCAATTTCAACTTCCGTTCTCCGCTCCGCCGCACGTGAACAAATAAAGCCAGTAAGCAATGCCCGGACATCATAATTTTCGTCAATTTCTTTATTGCTCATTCTGCGAACAAAGACACCACGCCCTGGAATGACAGTAAGCAAACCAGCACCGGCCAATGCACGGGTTGCTTCACGAACCGGACCACGGCTGACGGCTAGCTTGTCAGCTAGCGTTGCTTCATTCAGTCGTTCACCCGGCTCCAGTGCTCCCGATATCAGCATCTCCTGAATCGCTCCCGCAACCCGATCTGTCAGTGTTTCACTTCTGTCTAGTGCTTTTAGATTCTTTGTCATCTCTCCGCCTTTTTTATTATTGTCGACAGTTTACAGTAAATTGTCAACAATTTTTCATAAAATTGTTTCCCAATAAAATTCTTTACACAGAAAAAGGCAAAATCAAGTGATGCATCAGGTAAACTTATGACCCAATGCCAGTGGGTCATAACCAAGAAAAACCTAACGAAATCAGTCGACTGTGGAATTTGTCGCAAGACCCGAAAAATAGACCACTGAAAAGAAACACCGTATTGTCTTTGAAAAACCGCATAGTGAATTTGGGATTGCTATGTTCTGGAATCAAAGGGGTAATGCAGGAGAACCAGCCGCTCAAAGAGCTAATCGCGAGCTTGTCTTTGGAGAATATTTACCCAGTAAAAGTATAGTTAGTTTAGGTCTGCAGAGTGATGCGCTACAGCCAATAGGAGAAGATGGAAACCATCAGCCTGGTTGAAGGATCATAGCCGTCTGCAAAACAAACTCTTGAAGAACTCGCTGTTTGGCATGAATCAGACGCCAAGAACGGCTTTGCCTACCATTCGCCCACTGTTTGGCACTCCTAAAACAAAATCCCAGAGAGTGAAAGGTAAAAATAGTCCAGGTTACTCTTGAGAAGCCGGAACCCTCAATTTTGGATTAGTGTGGGAATCACCGATATGCACGGAATAATTACCAGTGATATTCACGATTTCACCTTTTATACCCTAGACTTTTGGAACAGAAAAGCCGCCGGAAATGCTCCGACGGCTTTTTACAAATGTAACATATTTTTGCGGCGAACTCACAAAAGTCGGCGAGGGGTTTGCTCTTTCCCTTTCTGAGTCCGCGTCCGCCTCAGTCGATTCCGGTTCAGAGAAGTCTCTTTCCTATTTTGTCCGACTGGTGGCGGGCTATCTGCACATTCTGTTTGCATTTTTCTGGTTTGGCGCCATTCTTTATATCCACCTGTTGTTGAAGCCGTCCTATGCTTCACGCGGTTTGCCCCGAGGGGAAGTCAAGCTCGGCCTGCTTTCGATGCTGATTATGGCCGTCACCGGGACGGTTCGGTTTGCTTTCCGGGTGCCCTCGATCGATTTTCTCTTTTCAACCCGTTTTGGCATTTTACTTCTGATTAAAATTGCCCTTTTCCTGACTATGGAGGGTTCAGCCATGATCGTCGTGCTGTTCATTGGTCCTCGCCTTCGGCAACAAGGCAGTTCCAAGCCCCAAGCAGCTCCCGGCGATATGTCTCTGGCAAATTTAGCCGGCTATGATGGCAAGGCTGGTCGGCCCGCATATATTGCTTATCGGGGTGAAATATACGATGTCAGTCAAAGCTATCTCTGAAAAGAAGGGACGCATGTCGGTCGGCATCAAGCCGGTTGTGACTTGACAGAGGTCCTGAGCCAGGCCCCGCATGGGAAGGACAAGGTATTCTCCATGCCCCCGATAGGCAAACTGCTGCCGGATGACCAACAGGGGCTGACCGCACCGCAGAAGGTTTTCTATTTCATGGCCTACATGAATCTAGGCTTTGTGCTGTTGATTGTCTTGATTTTATCCTTCTGGAACTGGCTGTAACGTAGATATGCTCTTTCACCAAAAGCTAGTGAATTCTGCTCGTAAGCCCGTTTGGTTGGCTTCTACGGGGTAAAGCCCCAGCGTTTGAGATAGTCTGCAATTGTGCAGAGCGGCAAATCACGACCGTAAAACCCTCATAATTCTATTTTCAAAAGTGTAATCTGAATGTTGGACAACAAAATATGTCAGTTTCTTGATTTTTCGACCTCAATTCGGGTGTCATAAAACGTACTCCCTCCCCCCTCATCTGTCAGGCGCTGCGAAGTCAAAGCGTTGACCGAACGCTTTCCTGGGGCGAATTCGATCCACCAAATCCCTTCCGTGACGACCACTCCGCGAGGCGTCCTGTCGGTCACAGCAAGAACAAATTCCACTTCGCCACGTTCGTTGCGGGCAGTCACCTGTTCACCATCTAACAAGTTCCTGGACTCAGCATCAGCCGGATTTATCATCAGGTACATCTCCTGCTGTTTGGCTCGCAGTCCGTCCTGTTCATAAAAGGATGAATTGAGCGCATAGAGCGAAGGTGCTGACATCAGTTGCAGAGGAAAGTCACCACCATGTGGGGCTATATAGATCGGGAGAGGATGTTCCAGTCGAGGATTGTAAATCTCAATTTTCCCCGATGGCGTCTGGTATGGTTTATCGCCGTTAGGAATTGGCAATTCCACCGGTTGTCCTGATCTGAGGGCAGAAAAGTCGACCTGCTGTAGTCGAGGAGCCGACGCAGTCAGGAATGTTTCGAGCAACTCACTTTCACTCTGTTGAAAGAAACTCTCATCGAAACCCATGGCATTAGCTAGCAGAGCAAACACCTGCCAGTTCGATTTGCTTTCACCCACCGGAGGAATGACCGGAAAGGCTCGTTGAACACAGTAAGAACCATAAGCTCGATAGATATCATCATGTTCAAGTGATGTGGTCGCTGGTAATACGATATCGGCGTAGCGGGCCGTGTCGGTCATAAACCGCTCATGCACGACAGTAAACAGATCTTCTCGTTCCAGCCCCATGAGAACTTGGTTCTGGTCGGGTGCCGCCGCTGCTGGATTAGCAGCATAAACATAGAGGGAGCGAATTGGCGGATTTTTTTCCACTGTCAGAGCATGACCCAGGCGGTTCATGTTGATAATCCGCGTGGGGTGCTCCATAAAATCTTCACGGTGGACGGTCGCCTTGTCGAAATAGCAACCGGTATTTGTACCTGCAAAACACCCGCCCCCAGGATTGCCGTAGGCCCCGACCAGTGCTGGCAATGCAACGATGCTCCGCGCTGTCATCGCACCATTTCCATAGCGGGTCAGGCCGCTGCCCAAACGAATATATGGAGCTCTGGCTTGTCCGAAAGCGGTTGCCATTTCTTCCAAGGTAGCGATTGACAAACCGGTCAGATTGCTGACTTTTTGTGGTGGATAGTTTGGTAGAATCTGCTCTTTGAGTTCTGGAAAGCCCTGTACCTGCTGATCCAGAAACCCTTGATCGAGCAGACTCTTCCGATCCAGCAGATGCATCAGCCCCAGAGCCAAGGCCCCATCGCTACCGGGACGAATCAGAAAGGTTTCATCGCTTATAGCTGCTGTCGCAGTCTGATAGGTGTCGATTAACCAGACTTTAGCCCCTCTCTTTCTAGCCTTCTTGACTCCATGGAGAAAGTGGATATTGGTTGCAACGGTGTTTGCCCCCCAAAGGATGACCAGATCACCCTGAGCAACGGAATCTGGATGTGAAGCTGGGGTGTCACCCATGATCGCTTCCCAGCCTTTTTTTTTGGCGGGAGAGCAGATAGTACGATCAAGCCTTGAGGCCCCCAGGCGATAAAAAAAAGGATGACCCGCTTCCTTTTGAATCATCCCCATAGTTCCGGCATAGGAATATGGGAGGATCGCTTCAGCACCGCAATCGTCAACAATCGTTTGCCAGTTCATGGCAATATGCTCAATCGCCTCTTTCCAGGTAATCGGCTTGAATTCACCTGTTCCTTTGCTCCCGGTCCGCAACAGAGGCGTGGTTAGCCGCCGCTCGGAATGGACGGTTTTCTCGTAATGGTTCATCTTCGGGCAGAGAATCCCGCGAGTAAAGGGATGAGCGGGATCCCCTTTTACGTTGAGTGCCTTTCCATCTTTCACTTCGACCAGCAAAGAACAGGTATCAGGGCAGTCATAGGGGCAAACAGAGCGTTTTATCTCACTGAGCATAATAGATTTCAGGATAGGCCGTATCAGCCACTAGTTATAAATAAAAACGAGTTTACTAACCCACAAGATAGTTATTTTCCACCCAGCTTTCAATACAAAGTGCTGTAGGATGTGAAATTCATATCAAATTAAATATGTCAAGACTTAGACCTTTTGAAACAGAAAAACCGCCGGAAATGCTCCGACTGCTTTTTTCACATGTAACTAGTTTTGCGAGTGAGCCAAAATGCTCTGAATAGTGTTTCCAAAAGTAAACTTCTGATTTTTGAAATACCGATATATGCGATTTATCCTTAGATAATACCGAATAACAATATGGAACAACATCAAAGAAAACCTCAGCTCACATAAACAAGTCGAGCCATATTTTGTTTTGCAATTGGCGCATTGTTCCGGAACCTATTATTGAGTTTTATCTAATGTTTTTCTGACTACTTGTGCTAGTTCTGACATTCTCAAGGGCTTGGAACAAAAAGCTTTGATAGCATATTTCCCAACATCATCAGTACTGGACATGTTGCTGTAACCACTACACAAAATGATAGGAAGTTCCGGGTTGATCTTGTTGATTTCATGCGATAGTTCTTTTCCTGTCAGCTCTGGCATAGTCTGATCAGTGATGACCAAATCAAATTGCGTTGGGTTCTCCGCAATCATTTCCAAAGCTTTCTTACTGCTGTTTTCAGTCGTGACTTTATAGCCCATATCACCGAGCATCTCATAACCGATGGCAATGAGGATGTCATCGTCATCAACAAATAGAATCCGTTCGACTCCAGAAGGAATATCTACGTTTTCAGCAATAGTGTCTTGCAGTACTGCCTGGATTACCGGAAAATAAAGCTCAAAGTTGCTACCTTCACCTAGTATGCTATGGACTTTAATCAGGCCACCATGCTGTTCCATCATCCCCTGCACGGTAGATAAACCAACACCTGTGCCTTGACCAACCCCTTTTGTAGTGAAAAAGGGATCAAAGATGTGCTTCAGAGTTTCAGATTCCATACCACAACCAGTATCCTTCACACTGAGTCGAGCGTAAGTGCCGGGTATGCAATCATACTGAACAGGTATGTCATCTTCCCCTAATTCAACTTGATCAAGATCAATATCAAGAGTGCCTTTTTTATTCATAGATTGAATAGCATTATTGATGAGATTGAGCAGGGCTTCTTGAATCTGACCTGAATCCGCATTGATGGTGAGGTTCTGGTACTCCGGTGCAAACTGATAGTTCAGGTTGATATTGGCAGGAAGAGTGAGACGTACCAATTTCTGAGTTTCCTCTGCCACCAAAACTATTTGCATAGATTTTCTTTTTTGATTTCCTTGACGGCTATAGATGAGAACTTTGCTTACGAGGTCACGGGAGCGCAGCACAGCTTTAGTTGCAGACTTGAGATATTTCTCAATTGTTTGTGGCTCTAAAATTTTCCGTTGCGCCATCTCTAAACTGCCGAGGACAATGGCAAGGCTATTGTTAAAATTATGAGCCATCCCACCCGCCATTGTGCCAAGGGCTTCCATCTTAAATTTCTGGCGTAGCTGCACTTCGAGCTTCAGCCGTTGTTCTTCAGCCTTCTTGCGCTCAGTGATATCTCTGAGTGCTGTTACCCGGTAATCCTCTTTTTCTCCGGTGACACTTCTCGATTCAATTTCTACGGGAAAGAGAGTTCCATCCTTTCTTCTTCCCTTCACCTCATAGGGGTTTGTGGCCGTTTTTAAAATGTTTTCTTTTAAAATCGGTTGATACTCACGTGGCACTAATAGCTCAATAAGGTTTTTATCAATCAATTCTTCTTTTGAATAGCCAAACATCTTCGCAAGGGATTCGTTGACGTCTGTCGCTATGCCCATATCGTGGATTAAGATTCCTTCGAAAGTGACGTCTGAAAGTTTTTTGAATCGTTCTTGACTCTCCCTAAGACTTTTCTGGCTTTGATTAAGCGAATCAGCCATTTCATAAAAAGCCTGATTTAATGTTCCAACTTCATCGTTTCTGACAATTTGTTCATTGCGAACATCTAGAGCCCCACCCGCAAATTTCTGAGTTAAACTCACAAGGCTCTTTAGTGGTGAGATCAAGGTTTTTTTACCAATATACCAAGAGATTAGCAGCGCCAGTACTGTCGCAAGAAGCATAAGCAGTACGTTCCGAGTTTGGATAACATTGGCAGGTCCAAGAATATGGGATTCAGGAATACCTACCCACATATAGAGATAAGGGAGTCTTTCAGGAGTGATACGCATTGGTTCGAAGGCAAACATCCGACGTATACCATCTGAACCTTCACCGACATAGGCATTAGACGTCTGTGCATTAGACGATATATCCCAAGACTTTCCTCTTATTGGCTTTCCGACAGAGTTTGTTTTCTCCTTGGAGGGATAATAGAAGAGGCGAACTCCCTTATAGTCAGTTACCGCAATAAAGGAGTTCTTCGGGAGGTTTGAGATTTCAAAGAAATCAGAAAAGCGAGTGAGATTGATGATTAAGGTCAATACTGCTTTAACCTGGCCTTGATCATCGAACACTGGGTAGGCGAAGGGAAAGGCAGGAACAATGGTTCCCAGTCTGGACACAATATATTCACCAATGGCAAAATCCTTTTGTTTGAGGGCTTCTTTAAAATGCTTACGATCTGCCAGATTTGTAGAACCAGAGGGTATGCCAGAAACTAAGACGTCACCCTTGAGATCAGTCAATGCAATATTTTTGTAGTTAGGATTTTTCTCAAGGACCGCAGCAAGTATCTTTCTGCTGGTTTGTAGATTTAAATTTTTAATTTCTGGTAGCAGGGCCAGAGTCGAAAGGGTTTGTCTGGTCGTGTTGGTAATGTTTTCCTGAGTCTTTGCCATAGCGTGAGACAGGAGCAATATGTTGTGTTTCGCTTTTTCGACAGCATCTCTTCGTTGCTCAATTCCGGTATACAGTAAAATAATTAGGGCGGGCAAGACTGAGAGCAAGACGAGAAAAGTAAGGTTTTTTCTTATAGAACCAAAGTTAAAATATTTCATACTATTTCCCCCCACCTCGCACCAATCCTGAGAAAATCTTTTAAAATAAGCTGGTGGCAGCAACATACAAATAGCTTCATCACATCGGCCTTACAGTTGTTTTTCAAATAGTTACATTAATTGCTGCTTCCCCAGTCAATATTTCAGCACAATTAGATATATTATCTTTTTTTTACATAAATGGGTCAATAACATTAGATGTGAAGCTCATTTGATGGTCTGTAGCTGATTATCAAAACTTAGGATATTTGAAGGGAAAACATAGGTAGATTGGCCTGTTAAAAGTCAGGAAAACACTTTTGAAACAGCAAGCGCTGAAGATGCCCCAAACCTGCTAAGTTGTGAAAATGGTTTGTTTGAGTTCAGCTGAACTTATAGCTAGCAGACCTGCACCTTCCAGATTTATTCCAGAAGGCAATCATCTTGTTTGTTTTTATTAGCACTACTGAGTTCCGATTAGGAAAAAAACTCCGAGGCGTCTCTGAAATATTCTGGGGTATGTTGGGATGAAACTGTAAAGAAAACCGACATAATTGACTCTGGCAGGTCGTGATTGGCGGCGAAATTTTGTCGGAAAAACTTACACCATCTACGACCTTTGTTGTTATAAATTAGCAAGTTACTGAATATAATGACATAAATTGCCGGCATGCTTATTGCTGATGTTACAGCTTTGAATATAGCTTGTCTGAGTGTTATCGATATTTTCTACACTTCATTAACTCCCGGTAGGATGTGGAATTAAAGGAATGAAGTGGTTCGATATATAGTTTTGGTTAGCTAACCCTTGACTATGTTGCTGAGTGTTTTTGGATTGAATTTCGAACCACTCAATGGCTCCACTTTTTTTATAAATCAGGGGTGCATTTTTGAAGACGATATTCAGATCGGTCAGGCTATTTTTCAAAACTAGTGATCCTTGAGAAAATAGAAGATGGGGGAGGGTAGTTTGCGTAAAATCATTGCATTTATAAGTTTTGTTGCATTCATTCTGCCGAATTTTGGAGGTTCATTGTGCTTGTGCCATTGCCATTCGACGGAGCACAACGCTGTCGTTGAGGCCTTGTCTGATGGTGATGATTTTTGTGACCCTCCGTGCCTGCCTTCACCTTCCTGCGACGATTTTGCCGGGAAAAGGTTCATTACTGCTCGAAACAGCTGCTCTTGCGTTCATGACAACTTGGATCTTCATTCAAAAATGCTCAGTACCGAGTTGACGAGCCGGGAGTCGTTACCACCGATAGTTCCATCTCAAACTTTCATTGCCCCCTTACAAGCCACTCTTGCTGAACACTATTTTGGTTCAGCTTCCCTTCTTATTTTGCAGTCCCTCTCATTCCTTCGTACAGTTGTTCTTCTGAATTAAGCCAGAACATCCCAGCATTTTTTCCATAAGAGACTCCCGACAAGGCAAGGATCAGTGTCCTTGGCAGGTAGGTCAGCTAGCATCGATAGTCGATGAAAAACTGAAGCTGAAAATAATATCCCAATAGAAAATCATGAACTTCAAAAAGATTGGCATTAAATCAGGGTAACTGGAGGGTTTTTGGGTTCATTGAACTTTTCATTAACAAAAGGAGGATAGGGTATATGAAGAGAATTAGTTTGAAAATTATGATTGTTTTTATTCCTTTCATCTTGGTGGG
>JASJGU010000378.1:0-6006 GCA_033791385.1 Desulfuromusa sp. | reverse complement strand
GTCAGCGTGGTTACTGTTCCTGCTGATCGCAAGATTACCCTCAATCTGGCTGCACCGATTCTGTTTGCACCGGAAAGCAATCGAGCCTTGCAGGTGATTTTGGAAGGGACAAATTTTAGTTCGCAGACACCGTTACCGGAGGTTTGAATAGAAAACTGCAAATATGCTACTTTATTGATAATGAAACATATGCTGCATCGCGATTGCTCTGCGGCACCCGTCTTTTTTACGGTTCTATCCACGAAGAAAAACAAGTCTATTCTAATGTCCTGAAATCTATATGAAGGATCAAAAGAACCTATCATATCAATAAATCGGTTGCTCACTAATTGTTTAGGGGTTTGATAGCAACAAAAAAACATTCTTTTGTTGTAAGTTGTGTGTAAGACATGATGAGTTCCTTCTGTTGTATCGATTGGTCGTACTTCCAGCACTATCAGTAACTTCATCATGCCCTCCTTTTTTCAAACCACCTCAACGGGTGGCTCTCTTTGAACTAGAATCTACTCTATGTCACATCCACCTTCCTTTGGCGTATAGAATTTTTTATGATAAAAACCTGGAATTATCGCAGGTTGGCATAGATGGTGAATTATTCTTTCTGTCTCACCCATTTTTCTGACCGATTGGTCAAATATTTGACATCTGTTTTGTTGCTAGGTTGTCTGTTCTGAGAGGATAGTAGGATGATCGTAGAAAATGACTTTGGTGCCGTTATTGTTAATTCTTTTGGTGACCAGTATTTTCATAGTATTAATGGCTCTGCCTTTAATAGGATAGGTTCTAATGCATTCTACAAACAGCATTTTAGTAAGGCGTTGCAGGAGGAAAACAGTCTCTATATTATTTTAGGGACTGATTCTGGACTTCTCCCCAAGTACCTCCAAACTTCTGGTTTGCCCGATGGAACGCGTTACCTTTTTATCGAACTTCCCGAAATTTTGAACCAGCTAGAATCATTGCTTCCGAAAGAGGGGTTGGATAGTCGAATAATCCTGACGACTCCCGAACAATGGACAGAGCGCGCGGTTGAGATCGATTATCAGAACTACGTTTATCTGGATCGGATGGAGTTCTACCGATCGATCGGTGCTGAAGATCTGCACATCGAGGACTATCAGGAAACAGGCCGATTGTTTCAGGAAGAGCTTGAGAAAATCCGCTGGATACTGAATGCGGAAACAGGGAGCTCACTGTTCAATCAGCGGCAGTTGGAGAATTTGTCGGAGAACAGACTGTCAGCCAAGTGCTTGGCGGGAACATTTGTAGGAAAGACCGCAGTTATTCTTGGCGGTGGCCCTTCATTGGATAAATCCTTGCCATGGGTTATTGAGCATCGTGATGATTTGTTGGTGATTGCCGTGTCAAGAATCTGTCGACGGCTACTTGAGGTTGATCTGGTTCCCGACATTGTCGTGTCGATTGATCCGAACGAGATTGGTTTCGATATCAGCAAGGAGATGCTCTTGTTTTGGGAGCGGACGATCTTTGTTTCTCAGCACCATGTGGTTAGTAGCCTGTTAGGGCAATGGCGCGGGCGCAGTTTTTTTATCGGCTCGCGCTTTGAATGGCCGACTCCGTGGAATGATGAATGCTTGGCTGCGCGAGGACCGACAGTTACCAATACTGCTATTGAATTAGTGGTACAGATGGGGGTTGGGCGTATCTTTCTAAGCGGAGTCGATCTCTGCTTCAGGAAGGATGGTTTTACCCATGCGCAAGGGAGTAATGAGCAAAAGGCCGGACCGCAACTTGGGCAGGGACAACTGTGGGTGGAAACTAACGCCGGGGATACGGCGGAGACTACCCCTGACTTTCACTCTGCGATAACCATAATCTCCGATCAGGCCAGGCTTGCTCGTGAAAAGGGGTGTCAGTTATACAGCTTGAGTGAAGAGGCTGCCAAAATTGGGGGCGTTGAATTCTGTAGCCATGAAACCGTCCAACTCGAACCTTTGCCGTGCCCGGCTTTCGAGATGCTTCAGGAGATGATGCCGGAGGACAATTTACAGCTCAAGGTTGAATATCTGCAGGGGGTTCTTGTTGAGTTGAATCGGGCGATGACTATTTTTAAAGAGATCAGGACATATGCTGAAGATGGATTGAGGGCGAATGACAGCTTTTTTGGCCGCCGGGGCAAGGCGAAGGGGAATCCAAAATACAGGAAAAAGCTAGCTCGAATAGAAAAAAAATTAAAAAATGGTTATCCGGATTTTGCACTATTAATTAAAAAGGTTGGAATCAGGGATTTTCTGAAAATGACGCATGGTGAGCAGGATCATCAGCAGTGGGATGAGTCTGATATAGAGCGGTTAGGGCGAGTTTATTACGAGTCTTATCGCAACAGCGCCAAGCGATTACTTGAAATGGTGCAGGCCGCACGGGAACGCGTCCTCAGCCGTCTTGAGGAGGAAACGGAAACCCCCGATTTCAATCTGCTGATTAATCAGTGGGAGAAAGACCGGCAGCCTGGGCGTGCGTTGCTTTGGAAAAACCGTCATGCTGGACAGGAAATACCACAAGAATTCAATACGGAATTCAAACGACTGGAAAAGGGTTTTGAAAAAATCCTTGCCGAGACGGAAACCATGCACATGGCAAGGGCGAGGGCTTGGTCACAACTTGGAATGGTTTGCGGTAAGTTGAAAACGATGTATCGACGTGGAGAGAGGGAAAGTCTTGAGCGTATGCTGGGGTCTCTGGAGTCGCTTGATGGGCAGGAAGCAAAAGCCCTATACCATCTTGGTAGCGGCTTTTTGGCAGAATTGGTAGATACTGTTGATATAGCCCTTGAACAATATCAGCTTGTGATCGACTTGTTGATTGAGGAGCAGGAGGGCGCCGCCTTGGAAGAGGCATTGATACGTGTTTTTGTGATTTCTCTCAAGCAACAGGATTTTGAAAATGCTTTGTTAGCAGCAAATTGTCTTGCCGGTTTCTCTCCAGCGTACCTTCAGTATTATGCTGATATGCTTCGCCTTACGGGAGATAAGACCAGCGCGCTGGATGTTTATGCCGGCTATTTAGAAAAGGTGAATAACGATCTTTCCGTCATGCTGAAGATGGGGCACTTGTATCTTGATCTTAATGTTGAGGAGGGAGCACGTTTGATGTTTGAAGCTATTCTGGAGCAAGAGCCTTCTAATCAGGCGGCGAAGCAACTTCTTTCGGAGATGGAAAAGGGTGGTTCTTCCGGGTGTGATTGATATTGTCGGATGGCGCAGAATTTTGTTGCAGGTATTTAGGATAGATAACAAGAAAATGATTATGAGGGCCGGATAATGAATATTGGATTTATTTATATCGGGATGATGAAAGCGGCAACTACGTATATGCAAAATAGTTGGCTCAGAGATGACACCTATTGTCTGCCCCATCAAGGAAATATTCCTTTTTTATTAGAACTTAGGGATTGCACAAAAAAAGCATTTTATAGGGGAAGATTGATAATGCTATCCTTGAATCCTACCAGAAGCTGTGAGGTGCTCTGTCGACACCTCTCTTGTGAGAATTTATTGTAAGACTTTGAATCGGTTAAAGCGTGAGGTAGGCTTCGGCCAGAAGAAAATCCTGTATCAAGTCGATATCGACGGATCTTTCCGTGGGCATCAAATAGGCAAATGTTTTCGGTCCGTAGAATGAGCGATTCTTTTTCAATTCGGTCACCTGAGCCAGATAGATAGCGCCGTTGAGTCGGTAAAATTTCGGTAGGTCCTGCCGATTTTTATTCAGAATTTCCGGCCGCAAGAAATCTTTCATGTTTCCGTCCTGCGGCAGTTGATTGCTCCACCAGGGATGATGATCCGTTTCGCAGACCGACACCACCGAACTTGCTTTAGTCTCTCCCAGCTTTTCAATGGCCGCATCAATGTCTGCGGTGGTGCGTAGTGGCGAGGTTGGTTGTAACACCAGCAACAGATTGTAGCAGTTAACGTTTTTTTCAAGCCACTCCATTGCATGGAGACAGGTGTCCATGTTTGATGCGCTATCAGTGGCCAGCTCGGCTGGCCGCATGAAGGGGACGTCGGCTCCCGCACTTTTAGCGATAGATGCGATCATTGGACAATCGGTGCTGACGATGGTCCGATCAACGTAGCTACTCGCTTTAGCAGCATCAATACTCCAAGTGATCAAGGGTTTCCCGCACAGCTCTCGGGTGTTTTTCCCCGGCAGCCCTTTGCTGCCGCCGCGAGCGGGGATAAGGGCCAGGATCTTTTTCCCATCAAACATCAAATATCTCGTCGTATTCTGAGTTCGCCTGGTCGAAATCGTTTGGTTGACCGATGTCCATCCAGTAATCAGTAATCGGGAAAGAACAGGCCTTACGTTTTTCATCGATAAGGTTCTGAAATAGCTGCGGCATGTCGAAAAAGCTGTTTTCTGGGATCAGTTTCAGAGCACTTGGACTCAGCACATAAATGCCGGCATTGACAAAAAAGTTTTGCGTCGGTTTTTCACTGATCTCTTGAATTGTTGCTCCTTCTGTTTTAACAACCCCATAAGGAATCTGCAGCTTGTATTCCCTGACACACATGGTTGCTTCGGCCTTGGCAAGCAAATGGTAGTTCAGTAGTTTTTCGAAGTTGACGTTGGTCAACAGATCACCATTCATGATGATGATCGGATCTTTAATGTTGTTCGGCAGCAGGCTGAGAGCTCCAGCCGTTCCCAGCTTGGTGGTTTCGGTAAGATAGTTAATGTTGACGCCGTACTGGCCACCATCTTTGAAATAGTTGCGGATTTTTTCCGCTTTGTAGTTGACGCTGAAGTAAAAATTGCGAAAGCCGTAGTGGGAAAAGCTCTCAAGAATGGTTTCCAGGATCGGTTTAGACCCTACAGTTAACATCGGTTTTGGCATATCTGCAGTCAGTGGTCGCAGGCGGGTTCCTAGACCACCAGCCATCAGAATAATAGCATTTGGCTTTTCTGGACCACGCAGGTAGTCATCGATATATTCGATGCCAATCAACTTTCCATCATCATCGAGAATCGGAAGTTGCTTGATCCCGCGAGTAAGAGCCAGTTGAACCAAGTCTTCACGGTTTTGGGTAAGGCTTCCAGTGAGAGGTGATGTATTGTAGAGACCTTCAATGGTATCCGACAGGCTACGCCCATTCAGAAATCCGCGCCGGATATCGCCGTCAGTGATGGTACCAATCAAGCGGTCGTTTTCAACCACCAAAGCGATTTGCATCACCCCTTTATCGATGGTTTCGATTGCTTCTTTAATAGTTGCTTGTGGAAAAATACTGATTTTTTTACTGTTTCTCATTGTTGTCTCTCAAAGCTGTTGGCGGGCAGGTCGTAAAAGGTTTTCTTCAGATTGATATTCTCTGCGCTTTTGATGATCTCTTTGATCCGCCGGGCAGTGCTTTCTTGTCTGTAGGGATTATCGACCTTCTGAGCCACAGTTTTAAACTGATTCGACAAGGCCTTGTGGCAGGCAGAAATAATAGCGGCCTGTTCCGGTTCGCAATCGATAATGCTCGCAGCTTTTATCCTTCCTTTTTGGCGATCACCAATATTGACAGTTGGAACCCCAAAGCTTGGTGCCTCTAGAATGCCGCTGCTGCTGTTACCTATGACCAGGTCGACAATGTGCATGCAGTTTAAATAACGCAGGTGTCCCATGGAGGTAAAGGAAATTGTCTTTTGCGGATGAGTGGCGACATATTGATCAATCATTTGGTTGATGGTTCGTCCTTCGGGGTCGGCGTTGGCTTTGGTGAAGATGATCTGCAATTCGTCAAAATGGTCTAGTGCAGCCAAAAGCTGGTTTAACTGCTCAGCTGCCGAACCTTGTTCCAGAGTGACCGGATGGAAGGTGATCAGGGCGCTTTGTTTGCCGAAACTAAAGCTGAGTGATGTTTCAAGTTCGTCACGCTCAAGAAATGTCTCCCTTTCAAGATAGTCAAGACCGATGGCACCAACGTTGAAGATATTGTCTGGAGGTTCTCCCAATTGGATTACCCGCTGCCGATAGACTTCGGTGGAAACAAAATGAAG
>JASJGU010000377.1:0-7133 GCA_033791385.1 Desulfuromusa sp. | reverse complement strand
GGAAGTTGAACTCTTTGTTGCAAGCAGTACAGGACCCGAGCTGGAACCCGAGCTGGAACCCGAGCTGGAACCCGAGCTGGAATCCGAGCTGGAACCCGAGCTGGAACCCGAGCTGGAATCCGAGCTGGAATCCGAGCTGGAATCCGAGCTGGAATCCGAGCCGGAATCCGAGCTGGAATCCGAGCTGGAATCCGAATTTGAACCAGTTGCTGAGGTCGTTGACCTTGTAGATGAAGAGGGTGAGTTAGCCGAGGAATTTGAGGCCGCAGTGCTAGTTGCTGAAGATGAAAATTTCTACTTTGATGCGACTGCGGAAGAGGACGAGGATGTGACTGCCGGTGATGTTGCAGCAGATGCCGTTGCCGTAATGGCGGCTGGTGCCGTTGGTATTGCTGCTGGAGTTGCAACTGTCCATACTGCTGAAGCTGAAGATTCTGCCACTGAGCAGGTAGAGCAGCAGCTCCGCGAACTTTCCGAAGCTGAGTTAAAAGAAGTTGTGACCAAGGTTGCTGGGCCGATGATTGAAACACTGGCGAGGGAAATAGTTGAACAGATCGCTTGGGAAGTTGTTCCCGATTTGGCCGAAGCTATGATCCGTGAAGAAATCCGTAAAATAAAAGAGGGTGCATGAAATAGTTCCACTGATTAAGATAAATGCTTCTCTTGCGGGGGGGGCAGCAGGGAGATCTTGACTTCCTTGCTGCCCCCCTTTATTCTTCCCGCCCATATAAATTAATCCAACTAACAGCATTTAGAATCAAGGATTTGCCAGCAATGAAGACGGAACTCTCTAAAGGTTATGACCCTGAACAGGTTGAGCAGAAATGGTTTGATGTCTGGGAACAGCGTGGCGATTTTCATGCTGATGAGAATTCTCCCAAGCCCGATTATTCAATAGTTATTCCTCCGCCTAATGTTACGGGTGTTCTCCATATGGGGCATGCCTTGAATAATACTCTGCAGGATATTCTCTGCCGCTGGAAGCGGATGTCGGGCTATGAAGTTCTCTGGATGCCGGGAACTGACCATGCGGGAATTGCCACCCAGAATGTCGTTGAAAAGCAGCTTGTTGCAGAAAATCTGGATCGACATGAACTGGGTCGTGAAGCTTTTGTGGGCCGGGTCTGGAAGTGGCGTGAAGAATCGGGCGGTCAGATCATCAATCAGCTCAAGCGGCTTGGTGCTTCCTGCGATTGGCAGCGGGAACGTTTTACTATGGATGAGGGTCTTTCCACAGCTGTTCGTGAAGTTTTTGTGAGCCTCTATGAGGATGGGTTGATATACCGGGATAATCGCCTGATTAACTGGTGCCCCCGTTGTCACACTGCTCTGTCCGATCTTGAGGTGGAGCATGAGGATAAAAATGGCAGCCTCTGGCATTTGCGTTACCCGGTTCAGGGGACGGATCAATGTCTTATTGTCGCAACAACCCGCCCAGAGACCATGCTTGGTGATACTGCAGTTGCTGTTCATCCAGAAGATGAGCGTTATCAGAAGCTGATTGGTAAAAATGTTCTACTGCCACTGATGGATCGGGAAATTCCGATTATTGCCGATGAATATGTCGATATGAAATTCGGCAGCGGTGCGGTTAAGATTACTCCGGCACACGATTTTAACGATTTTGCAATCGGCAAACGCCACGATCTTGAATTTATCAATATCCTCGATGAGTCGGGGATTATTAACGAAAACGGCGGTTCTTATACTGGCATGGAACGTAATGCTGCCAGGGTGCAGGTTGTTGCTGATTTGCAATCACAAGGCTTGCTGGAAAAAATTGACAAATATACCAATGCGGTTGGTGAATGTTATCGCTGCAGAACCATCATCGAACCCTACATGAGCAAGCAATGGTATGTGGCGGTTAAATCTCTGGCTGCTGAGGCGATCAAGGCGGTGGAATCTGGCCAGACCAAGATAATCCCACAGCAGTGGGAAAAGACCTATTACGAGTGGATGAATAATATCCAGGATTGGTGTGTCAGTCGCCAGATCTGGTGGGGACATCGTATCCCGGCATGGTTTTGTGACGACTGTGATGAAATAACCGTTTCCCGGGAAGATATCTCTGTTTGTGGCCATTGTGGCAGTGACAACCTTCGGCAAGAAACCGATGTCCTCGATACCTGGTTTTCTTCCGCACTGTGGCCATTTTCAACCATGGGGTGGCCGGAACAAACCAAAGCCCTGCAGAAATTTTATCCGACCAGCTGTCTGGTGACCGGTTTTGATATTCTCTTTTTCTGGGTTGCGCGAATGATGATGATGGGAACCAAGTTTATGGGTGCCGTTCCCTTCAAGGAAGTTTATATCCATGCGTTGGTGCGTGATGCACAGGGGCATAAAATGAGCAAGAGCAAGGGCAATGTGATCGACCCATTGACCATTGTCGATGAGTATGGCGCTGATGCTTTCCGCTACACTCTTTGTGCTTTTGCCGCTATGGGCCGCGATATTAAATTGTCAACCGAACGCGTTGGCGGCTATCGGAATTTTGTTAACAAGCTCTGGAATGCCAGCCGCTTTGCCTTGATGAATATGGAAGATTTTGAACCAACTGAAAGTGGCCTGAATGGATTGTCGTTATCGCAAGCCGACCAGTGGATCCTGAATCGTTACGCTTTTGCTGCGGAGGAGGTAAATAGAGCGCTGGAAAATTATAAATTCAATGATGCTGCCAGTATTCTTTATTCTTTTACCTGGCATGAGTTCTGCGATTGGTACATAGAGCTCAGCAAAGATAACCTCTATGGCGATAATGCTGAGAAGCGTAGCTGTACGCAGATGGTTCTATTTACGGTGCTGGAAGGTCTCTTGCGGATGTTGCATCCGATTATGCCGTTTGTTACGGAAGAGATCTGGCATGCTCTTCCGGGAAATCGGGTTGTTGATTCTATTATGCAGGCTGCTTATCCGATAGAAGCTATCATAGCCACGGACGAATCTGTCGTTGCCGATATGGAACTGGTGATGGACGTTATTCGAGCGATTCGTAACGTTCGTGGTGAGCTTGATGTTCCACCAGGGAAAAAGATCAAGGTTGTTCTCGATTGTAAATCTGAGTCAGTCGTGCAGACCATCATGGCTGGTCAGGCGTATATCCATTCCCAGGCGAAGGTAGAAGATCTCCTGGTTGGAGTTGCTATAGAACGACCTAAGCAGGCTTCGACACAGGTTGCCGGTGAAGTTGAAGTTTTGATTCCTTTGGCCGACCTTATCAATGTTGCTGAAGAAGAGCTGCGGCTGAATAAAGAGATTGAAAAAGTGCAGAAGGATGTCGGTTTCTTTGAAAAGAAATTGTCCAACAAAAAGTTTGTTGCCAATGCCCCACCGCAGGTATTAGAGAAAGATCGCGGTAAACTGGCGGATGCTGAAAAAAAACTAGAAATTTTACAGCAAGGCTTGGAAAAGATTCTGGCTTTAAAATAAACAACTGCAGATGACCGGAAAGGTATGATTTTTCCGGTCATTTTTGTAAGTGAAAACCGTTATGGGTGCTGGCCCCACTTATTGATTAGAATTTACCTATACATGCTTTTTTTGTTTAATTTTGTAATAATATTTAGTATACAGTATACGATCTGTGTTTTACTGTGAACTTGAATAACACTGTTTCAAAATTGCAGTTTTTTGATGTTGAATATTAGTAGAGGGTTAGGTCTGGCGGAGGCCAGTAAAATATTATTACAAGGCACAGTTTCAGGAGGAGAGAAGGGCTGGGCCGGAATGACTTGGGCAGGTATTGGTGATTGGATTTAGGGGTTTCATCCTAATAGACAATCAATTCACATTCTCGAGGGATATTAAACTATGAATCTATTTACAAGCACCGTGGGAAGAAAGATTCTGATGGCGGTGACCGGACTGTGTCTGGTCGGTTTTATTTCTGTCCATCTCCTTGGCAACTTGTCGGTTTTTGCAGGAGCCGACGGTATTAATGCCTATGCCAAACACCTGCATGATCTCGGTCCGCTAGTCTGGATTTTCCGTCTGGCGATGCTCGGTCTGTTTGCCGTTCACATCACTTTTGGGGTTCTGCTTTACCTGGAAAACCGCGCTGCCACGCCGGACAGTTATGCAGTTCAGAAAACGCTGGTCACCACATTTTCTGCCAAAACTATGATTTTTACCGGTTTGACTATTCTTGCTTTTTTGCTTTATCACCTGCTTCATTTTACTGTTCAGGTTACCAACCCTGAAATTTCTGCTCATAACCTGCCACTTGATGCTGCCATGCGTCCAGATGTGTTCACTATGGTGGTCATGAGTTTCCAGAAGGTTTTCATTGCTTTGGTTTATATCATTGCGATGATTGCTCTGCTTCTGCACCTGAGTCACGGTATTTCTAGTTGGGTTCAAACTATTGGACTCAGTACTGGCCCAAGTCAGGACAAAGTGACTGCTATAGGGAAAATTTTGGCTATCGTTTACGGACTGGCTTACATTGCTATTCCATTATTCATTCTCGCTCGTATCCTGAAATAGGGGGCTTATTGTGATATTAGACGGAAAAGCACCTACCGGACCAGTTGAAACCTCATGGGATAGATACCGCTTCGATCAGAAGCTGGTTAATCCCTCAAATAAACGTAAATACAAAATTTTGGTTGTTGGATCCGGCCTCGCCGGTGGCGCTGGCGCTGCATCTCTGGGTGAGCTTGGTTATAACGTTGACTGTTTTTGCTATCAAGACAGCCCACGGCGTGCCCACAGTATTGGTGCCCAGGGTGGTATCAATGCTGCCAAAAACTATCCAAGCGACGGCGATAGCGTATACCGCCTCTTTTATGACACTGTCAAAGGTGGTGACTTTCGCTCCCGTGAGGCAGATGTTTGGCGTCTAGCTCAGGTGTCCAATAACATTATTGACCAGTGTGTAGCGCAGGGCGTCCCATTTGCTCGTGACTATGCTGGTTATCTGGATAACCGTTCATTTGGTGGTGCTCAGGTTTCCCGAACATTCTACGCTCGTGGACAAACTGGACAGCAGTTGTTACTCGGTGCCTATTCAGCACTTTCACGGCAGATTAAAAATAAGACTGTCACCATGCATCCTCGTACTGAGATGCTTGACCTGGTTGTTGTTGATGGCGTTGCTAAGGGAATTACAGTTCGGAACTTGATGACTGGTGAGATTGAGTCTCATTGGGGTGATGCTGTTATCCTGGCAACTGGTGGTTATGTTAATGTTTTTAATCTGTCAACGAATGCAATGGGTAGTAGCGTTACGGCGATCTGGAAAGCAGTCAAAAAGGGTGCCTATATGGCCAACCCATGTTACACCCAGATCCACCCGACCTGCATCCCTGTTCATGGTGAGAGTCAATCTAAATTGACTCTGATGTCTGAATCGTTACGGAATGATGGTCGTATCTGGGTACCAAAGAATGCCGCTGATTGCGAAAAACACCCAAGCGAAATTCCTGAAGAAGCTCGTGATTACTACTTGGAACGCAAGTATCCTTCTTTTGGTAACCTGGCTCCTCGTGATATCTCTTCACGTTCGGCTAAAGAAGCCTGTGATGCTGATCTTGGCGTTGGCCCAGGAAAACGTGGTGTTTACCTTGATTTTAAAGATGCGATTGATCGGGTAAGCCAGAAAACAATTGCCGAGCGTTATGGCAACCTGTTTGATATGTACGAGAAAATTACCGATGAAAATGGCTATGAGCGCCCCATGCGTATCTATCCTGCCCCGCACTACAATATGGGTGGTCTTTGGGTTGATTATGAGTGTTCGAGCAATATCCCCGGTTTGTTTGTCCTTGGTGAGGCAAACTTCTCTGTCCACGGTGCCAATCGTCTTGGCGCTTCGGCGCTGATGCAGGGTCTGGCTGATGGCTACTTCGTCATTCCTTATACGATTGCCCCATATTTGGCTTCGATGAAACCTGGTGTAGTGAAGGAAGACCACGCTGAGTTCAAGAAGTCTGTTGAGGACATTGAAGCTAATAACAACAAAATGCTTGCTATTAACGGGAAGAAGACTGTCGGCGAACTGCATAAAGAACTCGGCAACGTTATGTGGGAAAATGTTGGTATGGCAAGAAGCGAAGCCAGTCTAAAAGAAGCGCTTAAGCGCATTCCTGAAATTCGTGATGAATTCTGGAATAACGTTAAGGTGACTGGTGAAAGCAAAGATCTTAATCAGCAACTTGAAAATGCTGGTCGCTTGGCTGATTTCCTGGAATTTGCCGAGATGATGGCTGAGGATGCTTTGAACCGTGAGGAATCCTGTGGTGGTCATTTCCGGACTGAGCATCAAACCGACGAAGGTGAAGCGATGCGTGACGATGAAAACTTCAGTTACGTTGCTGCTTGGGAATTCAAAGGTATCGGGGTTAAACCTGAGTTACATAAAGAGCCTTTGAAATTTGAAAGAATTAAACTTGCTGTGAGGAGTTATAAATAATGGATCTTACACTGCATGTATGGCGCCAGAAGGGGCCACAGGCTAAAGGAAAGCTGGAGACCTACCCAGCTAAAGGTGTCAGCCCGGATATGTCCTTTTTGGAGATGCTGGATGAAATCAATGACGGACTGATTAGGGAAGGTAAAGACCCAATTGCTTTTGATCACGATTGCCGTGAGGGTATTTGCGGAATGTGTTCATCGGTTGTCAATGGTCGGCCACATGGTAAACAGGAAAAAACGACTGTTTGTCAGTTGCATATGCGTCAATATAATGATGGCGATGAAATCTTTATTGAGCCATGGAGAGCCAAGGCTTTCCCGGTGCAAAAAGATTTGATTGTTGATCGTACTTCTCTTGATGTGATCATGCAGGCTGGTGGTTATGTCTCCTGTCACACCGGTGGAGTTGTTGATGCTAATGCATTGCTGGTTCCCAAACCAATCGCCGAATATGCGATGGACGCGGCTGAGTGTATTGGTTGCGGTGCTTGTATTGCCGCCTGTCCAAATAGCTCAGCTATGTTGTTTACCAGTGCCAAAGTTGCTCAGTTGGCTGCTTTGCCTCAGGGTAAAGCTGAAGCTAGAAGCCGGGTTCAGGCAATGTCTCAGGCAATCCTTGATGAGGGATTTGGCAACTGTACTAATCACTATGAATGTGAAGCTGCTTGTCCGAAGGGGATCAGTGTTAAGTTTATTGCCAAGCTTAACCGTGAATA
>JASJGU010000376.1:0-3716 GCA_033791385.1 Desulfuromusa sp. | reverse complement strand
ATGCCTAGATCACAGAAGTTGGACCGACAGTCAGCGTCAACATGACAGGCTGCGCCGACAGGGTTGTACTTGTCGGCGCAGCCTGCCTGTGTCGTATCGGAAGTGCCCAACACAACACTGAATATCAGCAGACAGACGATTTGCTTAATTGCAACCTGCTGCTTCTTTACCTGGACCGCCATAATAAAACCAATTTCTCCAGTTAGGATCTGAACTGTAGTAAGGACCATCTGAGCTGTAACACGCTGGATCCGTTGTAGAAATAGAGCCAGAACTCCACCACCAAGCTTGAGTGGGTGACCAGGTGTAGAGCAAATTGCGGAAGTACCCGGCTTTGCCCCAGCGCTGATTGGCAAACTCGCCACTGCCCATATCCGTTGACGTTGCCGCCGGCGCGCTCTCATCAAAAATCTCTCCATACCAGTCAAGGCGGTCGGCCTTGTCGCGAATGCCTGCAGCAGAGAAAAGCGTACCCTGAGCGCAAGGCTGTGAATCAGCACCCTTGCAATAAGGATAATAGCCGGCCCATTGACCTGCAGCTCTCACCCACCAGTTTCCTTGCCAGAGTCGGACTTCCACATCAAGGCTATATTGTGAACCGTTTGTAATGCTCTCCCATGGGACCAACGACATGCCGGGGGCGACGCTATTAGAAACCTGTATCCAGCCATCGACCAAAGCATTATAACCCGCAACCCAATCGCCGCTGGAGCCGCCATTTGTTCGAAAGTAGGTGAAAAAAATTGGCCGTTTTGCCGGAGCAAATGCAGAATGTTCAATCTTTCCGGCCTCAATAGCTTGCATCGGTGTGCCCCGGATAACGGCAACTTGTGAGATAGAGGTTTCACCGCCAACCGGTCCTGATGTATTCCAGATATTGATCCTTCCTATACTGCCAAACACATCACCAAAACGTTGCCAGACTGCATAATAGCGATCATTTGATGCCGGAGCCGGCGGCGGCACCTTGGTCAAGATTTCTACCGGGTCTTTTGGCAGATATGTTGGGTTTTCTTTGAGATACGATTCAATATCAAATCGTACGACAGGAACAGTTCCTTGAGGACCCATGGCTGACCTATCTAACTGAAGTTCTGTTTTAGCTGATACATCTTGGCGATTGCGTTTTTGAAGAACCTTTGGCAAGTCTGTGTCGAGATAGGGATTATCGAGTGCCGATTTAGGTTTTTTTGTCTCAGCAAATTTTTCAGAAGGGGGAGTCGCGACCTTTCCATCGGCCACTTGACTTTCAGGCTTTATCCAGTCAATAGTCTGGCCGGATTTAGTCTTTGTTGTGGTGACGACATCATAACGCATCCCGCGTTTTGAAAAATATTCTATGATCCGTTCTCGGCGATTATCATAATCAGCACTGCTGAGTTCTTCAGGCACTGGTAAGGTGGATTTCCCACACCCCTGGATACCGAATAAAAATACTGTCAAAACCGTTACGATAATGTGATTAGAATTCATGATAACCTCCTGTGCGTATGAATTTAGATTTGCACGCTCAATCAAGCGTCGCTTTCAGCGTGAAGCTCCCTCTCCCCCGATACGAATGCAGGGGTTTGGGCAGTAATGGACCAGAAACCTGGAACAAGAACCTCCAGTTCATTTGATTTCAATCACATACAGTTTATTTTTCAGCGGTCTGTACGATGCGATCGATAATCTTCTATGTTCGATAATCCCTTGATTTATTGGTATTTTGCATTCTTAACCCGGTTTTGTGTTCCATTACTGCTCAAACCCCACGATCAGAGTAATTCATATCCCAACTATCGCCGTGCCGAAGATACTTAGCATAGCCGCTTTGCGGCGATCTCGTAATCGGTTCCGGGGGCGAACCTGCAGCTGTGGAACCTACCCCGATTGCTTATTTGTGATGCTCGGTTTTCCAGCAGATGAAATCAACTATCGCGTGCAGCAAGTTGGATCATCCGTTCCAATCGCACGATATAAGGTTTTGGCCCTGCGGCGGCAACTGAAAACGCAAGCTGCTGCTGTATCATGGCTTGCACCAGATCAGACGGATTTCTCGTAGCAAAGACAGCTGTTTGCACAGATGGAAAGCTCTTCTGTAAAGCTAGGACTTGCTGCTCACTGTGTTGATTGAGCAATCTTTCTACCTCCGTATGTTTTCCAAGGCGATAATAGACCATGAGCTCACGAGTGAATGCCTCTGCGTCCGCGAAGCCCACCAGATTCCGTTCCGATCCGTCATAAAACAATACCCAACGTATTTTTTTCGTATCTTGCTCAAAATTTTTCAGATACAGCGGCACCGGGTCGAAACTGTCCCATTTGCTACTATCGCTCATTACAGCGGCAACATCATTTTGTGTGTTTTTGCTCGTTAATAGATAAGCTAACAGGAGTCCAGGTTTGTAATGATGCCGTGAATTTAAGGTCACCGACAGACTTGGTGCCACGCCATTTCCATTAAAGTTTATTAGCCACTCAGCATATCGATGCCACATTTCTGGTGACCCTTTTGCGAATTCCATCGCTTCTTCAAAGCGTGCCTCACCACTTGTCGGGATAGTGACTAAGGCGGTAGCAACCTCACTCAGCCTGGTTGTCTCAAGACTTTCTGCGATAGACGCTACTATTGTCTTCGTTTCCTGGACATTGATGTTGATTTCATCAATTATGCCGTCACGGGCTTTCTGCGCGGCTGCTTCAATCTGTTTCTGATTGTATTCATGTACTTGGTAAGTCACCGCAACCACCAAGCCGAGGATCGCAATAACAAAGAGAAAACGTAACGGTTTGCGTTTGGTTACAAATTCAGTAACCGATACTAAAAAGCCAAGCACAAGCCCAATAATGCTCAGCACCAGCATTAGATTAGCTTCGATAAATTCACTCATAAGTATCCGCTTCTTAGTAAATGACTCTAACGAGACAGCGCTCTTCCCTATGTATGTAAATCTGCTAGTTGCATAAATTTAACATCAATAATTACTTCAGCGGTTTCTACCCCACAAAGGAACTGAACACGACATAGGATTATCAACCCCCCACCAACAAGAGGTAATTATATGACAATCATGCTTTTCCTCTTGCAAACCTAAGGGTTAAAACTACTGCAAATTTGGAAGTGAAAAAAGCAGTAGTAAGTCAACCTTTTTATATGTTTTACACGTTTTTTCATGTCGTATCTGGTACCTTTGTTGGGTAGAGTCCTATTTTTTGACTAGCTTTCTTCTTCTCCTACTTCCTCTCCTTGAGTGGTTACCGACCCAGTACTGGCGTTACCATAAACAGGATCTTCATTTCGTAGAATATCGAGCACTCGAGCAAAATTATCAGCGTTCATATAAGGAGTTTCTTCACGTTTACCTTGAAATGTCGTGAAATAGAATTTACCAAGATCAATCTTTGGATCCCATAGCGCTTGATACCCTTTTAACTTTGTCCATCCTGTAGTTCCTTGTGCACAATGTGGCATAACTATGTCCTCCTATTCTTTTGTAATTACTGATTAGTACTTAAGTTTAAGTATGATGTGAATCGTATAAAAGCTATTCTCCGGTTTCCTGATATCACCACATGATCAAAATTCCCTATGCTCACTCATCTTTTTAACAGCCACTTTTTTTCAACTGACCTGATGACACACATTCAAAAGTAATTGAACAATCATAGAAACTTATATGCCAATGGCAAGTGAATCTAATAATAAAAAAAGCCGAGCTACCTTTTTCCAAGGC
>JASJGU010000375.1:0-3349 GCA_033791385.1 Desulfuromusa sp. | reverse complement strand
CGCCTTTATTCCGCCCATTGCCACTGGAGCATCTTTTCAAACCTGGATTTATCGTGCGTTGGTGCTTCTGGTGATTTCATGCCCTTGTGCCTTAGTTGTCAGTATTCCACTGGGTTATTTCGGTGGAATCGGTAAAGCCTCTCGCCAAGGCATCCTTGTAAAAGGTTCAAACTTCATTGATGTGATTGCAGCCTTAAAGACAGTGGTTTTCGACAAAACCGGGACCTTAACCAAGGGATCATTCAAAGTAAAAGAAATTGTAAATTTAAACGGTTTTTCCAAAGATCAACTTCTTGAATTTGCAGCCGCAGCAGAGCTTCAATCGAATCATCCGATAGCCATATCAATTATTGACGAATTCAATAAAAATGGGCGTAAACTGAATCCTACCGAGATTAATAGCCACATTGAGCTCTCAGGGCGGGGCGTTAAAGCCCGGTACAAAGATCATTCAATAATGGTTGGAAATGATAACCTTTTACACTTGGAGTCGATCGATCACTCAAAATGTGAATTTGAGGATACCGTAGCTCATATTGTTGTGGATGCAAACTATGCAGGTTACATATCAATTGGAGATGAAATTAAGCCAGATGCGAAAAAAGCGATAGAATTACTGAAAAAACAGGGCATAGAGCATGTTGCGATGTTGACCGGCGATAATACTTGTGCCGCGAGTGCTGTAGCCAATAGACTGAGAATCGACAGCTTTCATGCAGAACTGCTTCCTGAAGATAAGGTCAGGATCTTTGAAAGGATCAACAAGGAAACAGCAGGCAATGGTAAAATCGCTTTTGTTGGCGACGGAATTAACGATGCGCCTGTGCTTGCTCGCGCTGATGTCGGTGTAGCAATGGGTGCGCTTGGAAGTGATGCTGCCGTTGAAACAGCAGATGTTGTTTTGATGAACGATTCACCCTTGAAAATGGCAGAGGCGGTTTCCATTGCCAAACAGACACGTAGGATTGTCTGGCAAAATATTATGTTGGCATTTTTCGTTAAAGGAATTTTTCTTATATTTGGGGCAATGGGTCTGGCAACGATGTGGGAAGCTGTTTTCGCGGATATGGGTACTGCTTTGTTAGCCGTCGTCAACTCTACGAGAATTATCGGGAAAAGTGATCCACTTTAACCGCAGCAAATTATATTGTGAAAGTAAATAGTGGTATGTAGTCTTGCTTTTTAAAGTCGTTGTTCAGAACTAATAGGACCCCTTACGAAATAATTTCGCATCATTCCCATATCCTCATGCTCCAAGTTGTGGCAATGGTACAAAAACAAGCCTGGGTAATCTGCAAAATCAACTAAAAATCTGATTCGCTCTCCAGGCATAATTAGGACCGTGTCTTTCCAGCCTTCATCGACATAGCCTTCATGCATAACACCACTTCGTTCAATTACTTGGAATTGTTTGCCGTGAAGATGAATGGGATGTGGCATGTTCATCATTCCGCCACCGGTATTGTGAAATTCCCAAAGTTCCTTAGAACCTAATTGTACAATCTCGTCATCAGCAACCTCTTCCATTTGAAATACTCGACCATTGATCGACCATTGCATGTGCCTCATCGTGAGATAAAACTGACGCGGATTGAGAAAGTTTACTGCTTCATCTTGTTGGGGGGGACTGATTTCAGAAAGCTGCTCCGGCAACGATTGGTCTTTTTTCACATTTTTTACAACTTTGATTTTGAATATAGAAAAACCAGCTCCATTGGGAAGATTTTGGGCCATTCCTCCACCCATCATCATCCCACGTCCCATACGTCTGCCACCCATGCCTCCTGGGTCGAAAGGAAGGCTTATTAGGGATGTTTCAAAACCGACCGGGTATTCACTAAAGTCGGCCCATATCTCTAACCTTTCCCCAGGGCTTAAAAACGCATATTGCCGGAATACAGGTCTTTCCAATAATCCACCGTCCGTGCCGATGATGGTGAGGGGACGATCATCTTTCCATGCCAATTTGTAAATTCGGGAGTTAGAACCATTTAACAAACGTAATCGATACGCACACGTCGATGCAGGGAGGGTAAAATCAGGTAATCCGTTAACCATTATCATATCACCCAGAAAGCCGGTCATCTGCTCCATCCTGTGGCCGGATGTGTATATAAGCTGATTGTCCGAGCCAAAGGTTCGGTCTTGTAGGACCAGGGGAACCTCATATTCACCATCGGGCAAGCCTACAGATTGTTCCTCTTCATCAGAAACTATAAAAAGGCCTGCCAACCCTCGGTAGACTTGGGGTCCAGTTCTTCCGTGGGGGTGGGGATGATACCAATAAGTACCAGCTCTATTATTGACTTCGAATTCGGAGAGGTAGGATTTTCCTTGGGAAACGACATATCGAGGATGGCCATCCATTATCGCAGGGACGTGGAGACCATGCCAATGAACGATGGATTCTTCAGGAATTTCGTTAGTAAATCGAATCCGAACCTTCTCTCCCCTATACGCCTTAATAATCGGACCAAGATAGCTCCGGGGGATTTCGACCACACGACTTTTTTCACCCTTATGCACAAACGCATGATACCGCCATACCTGTGTGGGCCTTCCAGGTAAGACAGCAACCTCATCGGGTCTCGCCGTTAGCGAAATATCGAGGTCTGGGGTAAAATTTGTATCTGCATTCTGGCTTGCTAATGAATGATTTAACAGAGGGCCAAATCCACCGGTCATCAGGCCTATCGTTCCATAGCCAGCAATTTTCAGAAACTGCCTTCTGTTTTTGTTGCCGTGAAGTATCAAACTTTTGTCACGATTTCTCATTGTTAAGGTCCCTCTACCATTTATGGGAGTAGATCTTTTTTCATGGATTCGAATTCATCACGAGCTATCTCTCCACGGGCATAGCGCTGCTTCAGTATATCCATTGCTTTAGAATCGGTGGCAGCAACAGAACTCCTGTTGCTACCCGTGTTCTGAACCAGCCATTTAATCAACAATACTACGCCAGCGATGATTAAGCCCCAGAATACAAGCATAAAAATCATACCGAACCATCCCATTCCGGCGCCCATCATCCATCGTCCCATGTGCCAATCATTGTACCTACCTGATTGGGCCATTGCAGGGCTTAAGTAAATGCAGCTTAGGACAAATGAACCTAAGGACCAACTCAACCATTTTCGAAGATTGTTTTTGCTTTCCATTTTTAGCTATCCATTAACCATCTTGTTGAAAAGATTAATGGCCGCGAAGTTACCGTGAACAATAACCGCTTCGATTATACCCATTTCTCATCATGGTCCCATAACCTCTGTCGCCGTGACTATATCTGGAAAAATTTGAAGTGTTACCAGCGTAACCGTGACCATTTTCATAATAATCAGCCTGCCTATCG
>JASJGU010000374.1:0-3002 GCA_033791385.1 Desulfuromusa sp. | reverse complement strand
GTGAGTCACACCGTACTTGGCTTCAACCGGATTGCCGATAATGACATTGCCGGTCCGACGCGGGCCAGGGTTGTAGCGGAAGCAGATCAACTCAGGAAATTCGGGAACCTTATCGATCAGAGAAATATCATCCAGATTAAGAACGCAACCGCCTTCAGCCGCAGCGGCAGCAAATTCGACAGGGTCGGTATTGTTCGAAGTGAACATAATATCTTCACCAGTCGCACCCAGTTCGCGGCTCATAATCAACTCAGCAATCGAGCTGCAATCAGCACCAAAACCCATCTCAAACATCAGCTTGAGAATTTCCGGATTCGGCAAAGCTTTAACCGCGTAATACTCACGAAAACCGTCAATGCCAGAGAAAACCTGCTTCAGTTTGGCGCCGGTTTCGCGAATACCGACTTCATCGTAAACATGAAACGGGGTTCCGTAGTGCTCGGCAATTTGTTCAACGACGGGGAAAAGACGCTCTTGAAATGATTGTGACATCGGCATAGCAGTAACTCCTGCGAAAATGAATTAACGGTTCAGATCTATTTTTCTGGTTTCTTTAAAGGTATTAAGAACGATACTGGTGCGGGTCGACTCGACTCCTGTGAGCAGGGACAATTCATCGCGCAGCACCGTACCAAGTTCAGCATTATTGGCGACCCGGAGTTTAAGCAGATAACCGTCCTCACCCGCAACCTGATGAACTTCCTGTACACCGGTCACGTCGCACAATTGTGCTGCCAGTTTCCCATTCGCGAATGCCAGCGCGCGAACCTGAACAAATGCAGTCAGGCCTTGGCCGAACTCGTCAGGGTTCAAGCGAACCTCGTAGCCTTCAATAAAGCCACGTTCTTCCAGCTTACGAATCCGTTCAAGCACAGCCGACGGCGCCATACCAACCTGACGAGCTACCTCAGCGTTGGGAACACGGGCTTTCTTCTGAAGGATCTCTAGAATTTGATGGTCAATCTCGTCGATCATTCTCTTAGTTTCCATAATAACAGAATTTTATTCGTATCGGCTGCAGAAGTCAACTGTTTCGGTCAACTTTATCCGTAAAGCTAAATATCGATTGAAGCCCTGAATACTAAAGAGGGCTTTTACGTTCGCAGGGAATTTTTGTCAAACAGAGACCACAGCCAGAGATATCGACACCGAATTGTGGATTACAACGCGGATAAACCTTGTCACGTGTATAGAAATGACAGGCTATTTTATCGTGCCCGTGAATATCGATTGTTTCTGCGGGACAGCGTTGCATACAAACTCCGCAAGTCCCCTTAACTTTATACAGACACCGATGGTATGGGTCTTCACTCAGCCTCCGGGTGGGGGCAAAAACAGCCTCGGTGACCAAACTACCAATCCGATGACAAACCCCAACGTCGGTGATTAACGCATCACTTAGACCAAAGCTTCCAAGCCCGGCAGCAAAAGCGGCATGCCGTTCCGACCAAGTAGAGACGCACTCATCATAACTTGCGAACCATTGATCGAGCATCAGAGGAACGACTGTTCGATATCCATGCTGGCGGAGAAAATCAGCAGCAGCATGGCGCACCTGATCATTGATCTGCTCGCCAAAGTGACGTGTATGTGCCCACTCTTTTGAAGGGAACTGTTCTTGTTGCCGGTTCGAAACAATCGTCTCGTCAACAATCGGTAACACCCAAACAACAACCGTCCCCTGTTTCGGGATATCATCATATTGATGAACAAAGGCTTCGACCGGAGTCATATGGCCCGGCGTAACGACTTCTTTATAGGTTGCAAAGATAGGATCTGCAAGGTCAGCATAGCCAAAGAGTGGCCGAGAAAAATATGGCTGGTCACACAACGTATCAACAATGATATTTTCCAGAGCTTGCTTCATCTTTGGCTCCAAACAATAATCGATCAGATCACGTTTTCCAGCACCGTTGAGATCAGATAGGCATTATACGCGACATAAACAACCAACAACGCTGCCCCTTCCCAACGGTTGATCCGCCCCGGGCCTCGAATACCGAAGCCAAAAGCTAACAGAATCAAAGTGAGCCCACCCATCACAGCGCTATCGCGCCACAACACCTCAGGTGCAACGTACATAGGATGGATAGCCCCGGCAATACCGACGACGGCGAGGGTATTAAAAAGATTGGAACCGATCACGTTGCCCAACGCCAGATCATGCTCACCTTTTCGCGTTGCGGCAATTGCAGAAGCCAATTCTGGCATCGAAGTCCCGACAGCAACGACCGTCAAGCCGATAATCAGATCACTGACCCCAAAAGAACGAGCAATTTCCACCGCGCCCCAGACCAGAATCCTCGAACTAATAACCAGCAGCACCATGCCGACAAACAACCAGATTATGGCTGACTTCAAAGGCATAGGAGCCACATCAATAGTGACATCAACATCTGCCTGTAAACTGTCATGTCGATGGCGCATCCCCTGCCAGATCGACCAACCCATCAGCACAGCAAAAACCCCGAGCAAAACCCAGGCATCATACCGGCTGATAAAGCCGTCTATAAGCTGGCTAACCGCAATCAATGTGACGACGAGCAAAATGGGCAGCTCTTTACGTAAAACACTCGACTTAACAGCAATCGGACTGAACAGCGCGGTCAAACCGAGGATCAAGGCGATATTGGAAATATTCGATCCGTAAGCATTGCCAAGCGCGAGCCCGGGATTCCCCTGGGCAGCGGAAAACGCAGAAACCACCATCTCCGGAGCCGAGGTTCCAAACCCGATGACAACCATACCGATCAAAAGAGTCGGCATTCCAGCATGTAAAGCTGTCGCGGCGGCACCGTCGACAAAACGATCGGCGCTCCAGATCAATAAAATTAGCCCACCGATAACAGCAACGGAAGCAAGCGTTAATGTCATATAAGACCTAGAAAAAGAAACAGAAATAGTGAATATACACAAAACAAAAAAGAAACGGATGAGTGGTGACTTGTCAAGCAAAATAGCTGATCAACAAACTAATTAAAATCTGCACCAACCTGCCCTAT